>NZ_JBWZCI010000012.1:0-121333 GCF_059383495.1 Pseudarthrobacter sp. RHLT3-21 | reverse complement strand
TCGCGATCGGCAGGCCGACGAGGTCCTGGACCATGGTCTGGAAGTTCAGCAAAGCCTCGAGCCGGCCCTGGGAAATCTCCGGCTGGTAGGGGGTGTAGGCGGTGTACCAGGCCGGGGCCTCGAGGATGTTGCGGCGGATCACCGCGGGCGTCACGGTGTCGTAGTAGCCCTGGCCGATCATCTGCACAGCCGTCTTGTTCTTTGCCGCGAGCTTCCGCAGCTCCGCAAGGACCTCAACCTCGCTGAGGGCGTCCTTGAGGGCCAACGGCTTGGCCTGGCGGATGGAATCTGGGACGGCAACGTCCACGAGGCCATCAACGCTGTCATAGCCAACGGCCTTGAGCATGGTGTCAATATCGGCCTGGCGGCGCGCACCAATATGCCGATCGGCAAAGGTGGAAGGGGACGACTGGACTGTCATGAAGGAACTCCATAATTCAGGTGGCGCGCTGGGTACGCCACATTGATTCGGGTTCCTCCCCGCTCTGTATCGGACCTGAGAGTTTCCGCGCCCACCTGCTTTTACAGGGTGACGCTTGCACCGTCGGTGAGCCCGTTGCCGGACTACTTTCCAGAGTTGCCTAACCGCGGCGGTACGTGGGCCTGAGAGATTCCCGGAGAGGATTTGCTCCTACGGCGCCTGCTGAACGTACCGGCAGGACTCTCCCGCCGCAGATCAAAAGCATGTGCCACTTCGTCAGTGACACGGCTCACAGCTTAGCCTGATTCTCGGACCCTTGCAAGATGTCGCGTTGACTCATCAAAGATGCCCGCGTAGCGCCTATCGAAGAATCATTTGGTAATGCCCGCGTAGCGGCGCGTCTGCTGGGATGGTATCCGCCGGCCCGGCACTGTGAGCCATGGAGCTTCCGATGAGCGAACGCAAGGCCGTCACGAAAACCACCGCCCTCCGATATGCCCGGTCGGACCGGGCCGCCAAGAAGACCATCCTGGACGAACTGTGTGCCCTGACGCTTTGGCACCGTGACCATGCGCGGAAGGCGGCAGGCCCTGGCGCTCAAACAGGTCAAGCCCCGACCGCCCAGGCCCCCGGTCTACGGCGAGGACGTGATCGAGGCGCTGCGGTTCTGCTGGGCCGTCCAGGGCACCCCGTGCGGGCGTCTGTTGGCAGCAGCGCTGCCGGACTTGGTTCCGCGGCTGCGCCGGTTCAAGGAGCTGAGTATCGAGGACGGGACGGCGGCGTTGCTGCTGAAGATCGCCCCGGCCACCATCGACCGCCGGCTCAGGGCAGACCGGGGCAAACTCGACCCCAGGGGCCGCTCCCACACCAAGCCCGGAACACTGCTCAAGGACTCCATCCCGATGCGGACCTGGGCCGAATGGGACGATGCGGTGCCCGGGTTTGTGGAGATTGATCTGGTCGGCCACGAGGGCGGCAATTCCAAGGGTCAGTTCTGCTTCACCCTGACGATCACTGACATTTCCACGGGGTGGACCGAGACCCGGTCGGTCAGGAACAAGGCCCAGAAATGGGTGTTCGCCGCGATCAAGGAAGCCACCGCGGCGTTCCCGTTCCCGATCATCGGGATCGATTCGGATTATGCCGACGTCGGCACAACTCGGACAACGGGAGCGATTTACAGGGTGGGCGGCATCCAGATCCGTCGACAGTGCCGAGAGCTGTTGCTGCAACTGATGGATTTGTTGGGTTGCTTCGCTCGCCCGCCGGGACAGCGCAGCGTTTGGTCTGTCAGTTCCTGGGCGCGGACGCCCTGTGAATGTGCCTCACCGGGCCTGCTGACGCGCATGGGTCCGGGGTGGAGTCCAGGACCGGCAGCGGGCTGGGGGCGAGTCGCTGCTGGTTGTTGTGGGGAACAACCAGGGCTCTGTCGCCGGGTCTGCCTTAATTTTAGGACGGGTCCACCCTAACGGCGGCTACCGGGGTCGGGCACTTTTCCGGCGATCGGGTTCGTGAGATCATCCCGATATGAGTCAAAATGCCAACGAAAACGCAGACGCGGTTCTTCCCGGTAGGGGGTCAATGACCACGCCTGGGAGCGGGAGCGCCGCCATCCCACGGCGGGCCAGCTGCGGGCGATCGGTTCCCGCCGGAGGGATGCGGAAATGAAGCTGGAGCACCATCAAAAGGAAGCTCGACTTCGAGATCGCGAAAATCACTCGGATCGGGACGACTGAGGTCGGTCCGCCTGGGTCGATGCTGGTGAGCTTCCAGACCTTCCGGTTTGGGTCAGTCCATAGCGCTGGGCCAGGCGGGCGGCACAGAAGGAGGGCTTGTGATGCTGGAAGGCGAGACGTGGACGCCGGTGGATCCGTGGTGGGTCAGGGATAACCTGCGTGAGGCCATTGATCGTCTCGTGGAGTTGGGGTACACGGTGCGCGGTGGGCAGGGCGAGGACCCCGAGCTGATCGATCCTGGTGGTTCGGCCGTGGAGACCTGGCGCGAGGACTACCCCTATGAGGAACGGATGTCCCGGGAGGAATACGAGCTGGAGAAATACCGGCTGCAGGTCGAGTTGTTGAAGTTCCAGTACTGGGGCCAGGACCACGGCCTCAGACACGTGGTCGTCTTCGAGGGCCGCGACGCCGCCGGGAAGGGCGGGACCATCAAGCGCTTCACCGAGCATCTGGATCCCCGCTCGGCCCGTACCGTGGCGCTGAGCAAACCGTCAGACCGTGAACAGGGCCAGTGGTACTTCCAGCGCTACATCCAGCACCTGCCCACGGCAGGGGAGGTCGTGCTGTTCGACCGCTCCTGGTACAACCGGGCGAACGTGGAACGGGTCATGGGTTTCTGTACCAAAGAGGAGTACGCCACGTTCATGGACCAGGCCCCGGTGTTCGAAAGGATGCTGGTGGACTCCGGAATCCACTTGACCAAATTCTGGTTTTCCGTGACCCGACACGAGCAGCGAACCCGGTTCGCGATCCGCCAGATCGACCCAGTCAGGCGCTGGAAACTCTCACCCGTGGACCTGGCATCCCTGGACCGGTGGGAGGAATACACACAGGCCAAGGAAGAGACATTCCTGCGCACTGACACAGACCACTCGCCCTGGATGACGATCAAGTCCAATGACAAGAAGCGGGGCCGGATCAACGCCATGCGATTCTTCCTCAACCAGTTCGAATACGACGACAAGGACCCTTCGGTGGTTCAAACCCCCGACCCCCTCATCGTGCGACGCGGCCGCGACGCCGTCGGTGACTGATACCGACCGGATCCGCCACGGTCGTCACCCCTCGTCCGTGACGTTCAAGGTACGGCGCTGATCGTGGTGGACCGCGACGGTGAAAACCAGATCGTGGTGTGCCCGGGTGCCAACTCCGGGTTCAGCTGAAACTGCGATTCATCTCCCGACGAGCCGTCAGGGGGTCCCAAACAGACTGCGAAAGTGGTACCAACTCACACTGGCATAATCACTGGGGAGTGGCCCGGGTACGGTTCAGGCAGCCTTGTGCCAGGAGGGTTCGCGGCCGTGTGCGCTGTGCCCTGGACCCGCGGGGCGCTGCGGTTGAGCCGTGTTCCGGGTCGCGGGCTGGGTTTTAGCGGATCGGCTGTGGAGGGGGATGTCGGGGCAGAGGTCGGTAATCAGGCCCATGCCGGCGTATTCGCGGACGGCGGTGATGCCGGCGACGGCGGCGGCTTTGTCAGGGAATGGCCTCGACAGGGCCATTACGGTCCCGTCGGGAGCCGTGAGCCTGAACCTGAAGTGGTTGTCCTCGTCGTGGAAGAGCTCGAATGTACCTGTCATGGTGATCCTCCTGGACGCGGAAGGAACCGCGCCGGCTTTCTCCGGGTTCTGGACGCGGCGTTGCGTTCAGGACTTCTGGTCAGGCAAGGGATTCAGTGCTGCGTGTCTGTGGTGCACGACACACGCGGGTGGCCTTAGACTACGGGCCCGTGCGCATACTGACCAGTAAGCGCGATGCTCCTATTGACTGTCAAGGCGCGGGGCTGCTGGTGCCGGAGGAATATGTCGGACGAGCGTTCGGTGTATTTCTCGGACGACATAGCGTTTGAGGCATCGAATGATTTCGCGCTTACTGAGGCCTTCTGGTTGCGTTTGAGAACGTAGGCCCGGGTGGTGTCGTGATGCCTCATGCGGACGAGCACGACGCGGTGAATGGCCGAATTAGCGGCACGGTCCCGCCACGGCTGAGGCGGTGCCTGCTGGTCTTCCCGGAAGAGGCAGGGATCAGGGCAGCAAGGGCCGCTTCGGCGCGGATTCGTTCCGGGTTGTCGCCAGCACAGACGAGCAACTGGCTGGCGACTTCGGTCTCGACCCCGTATACGGACGTCTTGGCCTCACGGACAGCGACGGCCGGCGGCCGCTCATCGATTGGCGTTCCCCGGCGGCCGAGCCGTTCTTCGGGGCGACCCACGCCAACCCGATGGGCCTGGCCAGCCGCCGACGGTATCGGTGGACCCGCGGCAGGATCAGCGACTACTGGGACGAGGTGTTCACGCCAGGTGCGGTTGAAGGGAACGCGGCCCTCGAAGACCTTTCCGCCTTCATCGCCAGCCTGGGGAGCAGCCGGTCTGCGCGGATGCAGGATGTGCTGGGCACCATCCAGGCAGACCAGGACACCATCATCCGCGCGTCGTCCCGCGGTGCGCTCGTGGTCGACGGCGGTCCAGGCACGGGGAAATCCGTGGTCGCTCTGCACCGCTCCGCCTACCTCCTCTATTCCGACCCCCGCATTGGCCACGGCGGCAGCCAGCGCAACAGCGGCGTGCTGTTCATCGGTCCGCCGGCCCTACCGGGCCTACGTCGCCGACGTCCTGCCCAGCCTCGGCGAGGAGGGCGTACGTGCACCCTGCGGGACCTCGTTCCTAAGGGAGCCGCAGCAGCGATCGAAACCGACCCGGAGGTGGCCTTCCTGAAGGCGTGTTGCGCCGGGCGCTGGCGCGGAACGCGGAGTTGGTCGAAGCGTTCAGGAACGGCTTGAGCGGGTCGGAATGGCCAGCGCGAACCTGGCGAGCCTCAGCATCAACTACCGAGCCCGGACTGCTAGGCTGGTCGAAGTTTCACCACTTTCACCACTTTCACCAGGTTTCACCCGGAGGCGTCTGTGCAGAATCCTTTCAAACCCACTGCCGGAGCCACCCCTCCGGACCTAATCGGCAGAGCCGGGCTGCTGGACGAATTCGAATACGGCTTGCAACAGGGATCAGGTGCTCCGGGGCTGCTCACGATCATTACGGGATCCCGGGGCATTGGCAAGACCGTAATGCTCGGTGCCGCGGAGGCGATCGCCAGAGATCACGGATGGGCCGTGATCTCCCGAACGGCCAATCCGGGATTCCTGGCAAAGATCGGCGACGACATGCTACGACTTGCAGACGAGTTCGGGGACGGTCCGCCGACGCGGAAGATCACGGCTTTCTCCGCCGCAGGGTTCGGGTTGACGACACAATTACCCCAGGAACGTGTTCCGGATTGGCGCAGGACCGGCGAGGAACTCCTGCGACTGTTGGACGCCAAACAAACGGGCCTGGTCATCACTATTGACGAAATCCATGCCGTCGACCGTACAGAAATCTCTCAGTTGGCCGCCGACGTCCAACACTTCATTCGCGACGGTCTGCCGATCGGCCTGATCTTCGCCGGCCTCCCCTCGGCCGTGTCCGATCTGCTCAACGAAGGCGTAGCCACCTTCCTGCGGCGGGCCGACAGGATCAACCTGCACGAAGCGGCCGTCGCCGAAGTCACCGCCTCCTACCGGGAACTATTCAGTGAAGGAGGCATCGGCGTCTCCCCGGAGCTGCTCAGCGAGGCGGCGGCGGCCACAGAGGGCTACCCGTTCCTCATTCAGCTCGTCGGCTATTACCTCTGGATGGAGGCTGGCAAGTCCGGCTGGACGTTGGATGAGAGCGGGGTCCGCACTGCCATCGCGGCCGCGCTGCGACGAAACACCCTGGTTGTTGTCGAGTCGGCACTTTCGGACATCTCCGATAAGGACCGTGAGTTCCTCGATGCGATGGCCCAGCAGGATGGCCCTTCGTCAGCTGCCCAGATCGGGAACATCATCAAATCCAAACCCAATCTGGTCTCCAAGTACCGGAACAGGCTCATCGCAGCCGGACTGATCGAGTCTGCCGGCTACGGGAAGGTCGACTTTGCCATCCCCGGACTGCGCCAACACCTTCGAGGGTAGAGCCGTTTGCGGCCCATCACGTGAAGAATCCTCCTGATCTCGATGCGTCGCCTGAGCGGGTGGTTATCAGCGGGTGTGGTGCGATGCCTGAAGCTCAAACACCGGGGTGGGCAGCCCCTCCAGCCGGGCCTTGAGCTGCAGGGCCAGGTAGTTGGAATAGTGCCGGCTCTGGTGCAGGTTTCCGCCATGGATCCAGAGGTTCTCCACGTTGGTGGGCTTCCACATGTTCCGCAGCTCGCCCTCCCAGGGGCCAGGGTCCTTGGGCGTTTCAGAGCCGAAGCCCCAGCACTTGCCTACCTTGTCCGCCACCTCGGGTGAGACGAGGTCCGCGAGCCAGCCGTTCATCGAACCGTAGCCGGTGGCGTAGATGATCACGTCGGCTTCCAACTCCGTGCCATTGTCCATGACCACGGCGTTGCCGGTGATCTTGCTGACCTGGCCGTTGGCCAGTTTCACGCGGCCGTCGATGATCAGCTGGGAGGCGCCGACGTCGATGTAGTAGCCGGAGCCTCGCCGCAGGTACTTCAGGAACAGCCCCGAGCCGTCCACTCCGAAATCCAGCTCGAAACCCGCCGCTTCGAGCTGGGAGTAGAAGCCGGCGTCGCGCTTTGCCATCTCCTGGTAGACCGGGATCTGGGCCTCCGGGAGGATCCTGTACGGCAGTGATGCGAACAGGAGGTCGGCCTTTTCCGTGGTGACGCCGTTGGCCAGCGCCTTCTCCGAGTAGAGGTCGCCGAGGGCCAGGTCCATGAGGGACTCGCTGCGGGCGATGTGGGTGGACGAGCGCTGGATCATGGTGACGTCGGCACCGTGTTCCCAGAGGTCGGCGCAGATGTCGTGGGCCGAGTTGTTCGACCCGATCACCACGGCCTTCTTGCCCGTCCAGTCGCCGCCGCCAGGGTGCTTGGAGGAGTGGTACTGCTCCCCCAGGAAGCTCTCGGCGCCGTCGAACGCCGGCACGTTGGGGTAACCCGAGACGCCCAAGGCGAAGACGAGCTGCTTGGGACGCAAGGTGACCGGTGCGCCGTCGCGGATGACCTGGACGACCCATTCCTGGGCGTCCTCGTCGTAGCGGGCGTTGGTACATTCGGTGCTGGACCAGTAGTTCAGCTCCATGATGCGGGTGTAATGCTCCAGCCAATCGCCGATCTTGTCCTTGGCCGCGAACACGGGCCAGTCTTCCGGGAACTTCAGGTACGGCAGGTGGTCGTACCAGACGGGGTCGTGCAGGTGCAGGGACTTGTACCGGTTGCGCCAGGAGTCGCCGGGCTTTTCGTTCTTCTCGATGATCAGAGTGGGCACGCCGAGCCGGCGCAACCGGGCGCCGAGGCCGATCCCGCCCTGCCCGCCGCCGATGATCACCGTGTAGGGCTGGTCCTCGTAGCCGAGCCTGGCTTCCTGCTCCTCCTTCAGTTCCAGCCAGGACTTGCGGCCCTTGCTGATGTGGTGCGCCACGCCCTTCTCACGGTTGGCACCCTTCTTCTCCTCGAAGCCCTTCAGCTCCTGCATGGTGGTGAGCAGGGTCCAGCATTTGCCGTTGCGCAGGCGCAGATGGGCGTAGCCGCGGGCCTGCGAGGTCTCGAAATTGACCCACGCCTCGGTGCTGGCAGCGTCCCCGGTGGCGTCCTCGGCCAGGGTCCAGTTGCTTGGCTGGACATCCTTGAGTGTGGCGTCCAGCATCTCCCTGATCCGGTCCTTGCCCTCAAGGGTCTTCAGATTCCAGGTGAAGGATACGAAGTCGCGCCAATACGATTCCTCCTCGAACAATTCCAGTGCGGCCTCGGTGTTGTGGCTGCGCAGCGCCTCGTCGAACTGCGCCAGCCAAGCCCCGGCTATGCCGTTTACGGTCTCAGGGGGTGCCGTGGTGGAGCCCAATCCGTACCGTTTTGCCGCCGCCGTGACTGTGGTGTCCGACGCCGACGCAGTGGCCGGGTATTTGCGGGCCGGCCGCCTCGGCGAAGCGTTGGCGGCGTACCCTGCCCGCCTGCTCAACCGTTCGACGAACCTGGCCGTGGAGCTGATGCGTGACGAACTGAATGAGGCTGTTGCGGCGTCGGTCCGCTCAAGCGGAGACGCCGACCTGATCTCACGCTGGTGCGCCAGTGACATGGGCGCGGGCGACATCGCCGCCGCTTCCGCGTTGGCACGGTTGACCGGCCCTGGGGACGCGCGTTTCCAGTTGGTGCGGGCCCGCATGGAACGGATTGACCGGGAGTTGCGGGCGTAGGCCCGGCGCCACCTCGGCGCCGCTGCTTAGCAGCGTTAACTGGCGGTGTTACTTAACGGCGTCGTCGAGCAGCTGCCGGAACTGGGCTTCGGTGTTGAGGGTGAGTTTTTTGCCGTCGAGGAAGAACGTTGGAGTGCCGGTGACGCCGAGCGTTTTGCCGTCCGCCATGTCCCGGCGGATCCGTTCCTTGGCGTCCTCGGCCACAACGTCCTGATCGAACTTTGCCATGTCGAGGCCGAGCCCTTCGGCATACGTCCGGAAGAGGGCGCCCTGGGAGTCCTGCTTTCCGCCCCACTCCGGCTGGGTCGCGAAAAGCTTCGTGACCATCGCTTCGTAGTGGCCCTGGCGCGCGGCCGCTTCGACGGCAAGGGCCGCGGTGCCGGAGTTCAGATGGCCCGGCAGCGGGAAGTAGCGGTGGACGAAGGTGATCCGGTCCCCGTAGTCCTTCTTCAGTTGGCTCACCAAGGGCTCGGCGGCGCGGCAGGCTTCGCATTCAAAGTCCAGGAACTCAACGAGCTGGGCTTTCTCGGCCGCCGGGGTGGTGAGCCGGTGGCTGTCTTCCCTCACAACCGCGGGATCAGCGGACGCCGGTGGCACGGGCGTAGCGGGTTTGTTCGCGGTAAACACGGCGAACCAGATCAGGCCCCCAGCGACAAGGACCCCCAAAATAGTCCAGATAGCGACGCGGACGTTGCGCGCGACAGTGACGGCACTCATCGGCCAGTGTTCCCCCTCAGATTAGAACCCAGTAGCTCGATCATAGCCAGAGCGCCGCCGCGCCGGCGTCTCTGACCTGCGGCTACTCCGATTCGCTCGACGCATCGCCGGGGCGCTCCACCAGCCGGCGCGCAACCGCAAAGCCTCGCGTCTCAGGCTTCCCCGTGTCCGGGCTGTCGGCACCGGCGTCCGCGCCGTCGTCGGCCATCACCAGCCGTCTTTGTTCCGCGGGTGGACGCGGGTTGCTGCCCAGCCTGCCTCGCGGACCGCGCGGCCGTGATCGACGACCGGCGTTGACATCCCCGACCGAATTCGAACGGTGAACGCGAGATCGGTGACTCCCCGTCGCAGACGACGATGTTCCAGAGGTTCAGGCTAATCCGATCGTTGCCTTCGCACCGTGGAACACGTCACGGGCGACGCCATCCCATACTGTCGAGGCGTGGCTCAAGTGACCCGTCCGTAGACACCAATGCCGGTCCGGGCATGAACCGCTTCGCACATCACGCCCGGACCGCCTGGGTTCAGCCGTCAGAGAACTTTGGAGAGGAACTCCTGGGTGCGGGCCTGCTGCGGGTTGGCGATGACGTCGCGCGGCTTGCCGCTTTCGACGACGATGCCGCCGTCCATGAAGGTCAGGGTGTCTCCGACCTCGCGCGCGAAGCCGATCTCGTGGGTCACCACGATCATAGTCATGCCGGACTTGGCCAGGTCTTTCATCACGTTGAGCACTTCGCCCACGAGTTCCGGGTCCAGGGCCGAGGTCGGCTCGTCGAAGAGCATCAGTTCAGGCTCCATCGCCAATGCACGGGCGATGGCCACGCGCTGCTGCTGGCCGCCGGAGAGCTGCGCGGGATAGTGATTGGCGTGGTTTCCGAGACCCACACGGTCCAGAAGTTCCATTGCGCGTGATCTGGCCTTCACCTTGGATTGCCGCTTGACTTGGGTGGGCGCCTCGATAATGTTCTGTAGCGCCGTACGGTGCGGGAAGAGGTTGAAGCGCTGGAAGACCATGCCGATCTCCCGACGCTGGGCGGCGATCTCTTTGATGGTCAGGTCATGCAGGCGGCCGCGGGTCTCGCGGTAGCCGATCAGTTCTTCGCGGACGTGGATCCGGCCGGCGCTGATGGTTTCCAGCATGTTGATGCAGCGCAGCAACGTGGACTTCCCGGACCCGGACGGGCCGATGAGGACGGCGACCTCGCCCTGCCGGACCGTCATGTCGATCCCGCGGAGCACATGGTGCTCTCCGAAGTACTTGTGGACCCCGTCCATACGGACGAGGGTCTCCTTCGTCATGACGTCGTTGGTGATGGTCACGGTAGCTCATCCTCTTCTTTGGGTGCTTTGGCTGCTTTGGCTGCGGCGACCGCCGGGATCGGCTTGACCGGGGCAGGGACGAGGTTGTCCACGCCCTTTCCGAAGTGGCGCTCAACGTAGTACTGGCCCACCATCAGGATGCTGGTGATCACCAGGTACCAGAGGGCGGCCACGATCAGCAACGGAATGGGCAGGTAGCTGCGGTTGGCGATCCCGTTGGTTGCGAATGTCAGGTCCAGGGTGAATGGCACCGCGAGCACCAGCGAGGTGGTCTTGAGCATCCCGATGGTCTCATTGCCGGTGGGTGGCACGATGACGCGCATGGCTTGGGGCAGAATGATCCGCCACATGATTTTGGATTTGCGCATCCCCAAGGCTTCGGCGGCTTCCATCTGGCCGGAGTCGACGGAATTCAGGCCGGCGCGGAAAATTTCGGCCAGATAGGCCGACTCGTTCAGCCCCAGTCCCAGGATTGCTGCCATGAAGGCGGTGATCACGTCCTGGGTGCTGAAGCTGAACAGTTCCGGTCCGAACGGAATCCCCAGGGCGATCTTGGGATAAAGAACGGAAATGAGGCCCCAGAACACCAGCTGGGTGTAGACCGGCGTGCCGCGGAAGAACCAGACCCAGGTCCAGCTCACGCCGCGGAACAGGGGATTGTCCGACTGGCGCATGAAGGCCAGGAGAATGGCCAGCACGATGGCGATCACCATCGAGAGGACTGTCAGCAGCAGCGTCCAGCCGATGCCCTGGATGACGAGCACGTCCATGAAGTAGGTGCCGACGATGTCCCAGCGGAAATTGGTATTGGTGACCAGGCTTTGGCCCAGCAGCGCGGCGAACAGCAGGATGAGGACGGCGCCGGCCCAGCGGCCGGGATGGCGGACCGGAACGGCGTTGATCAGTTCCGGTTTCCGGTGCGCGGCACCGGTCATGCGGTCGCGGGTATCGGTGGGTGCGAGCGTGCTCAATTGTCTACCGCCGGGTTCAATTCAGACTTCGTGACGGCGCCCGTGGTGTTGCTCCAGGTGTCCAGGATTTTCCCGTAGGTCCCGTCGCTGATGAGTTTGTTCATGACGTTTTTCATGAGCTCGGACAGGGCGGTGTCGCTCTTAGCGACCGCGATACCTTGCGGTGCCGCAGCGTAAACATCGCCCAGGGCCTCCAGCTTGCCGCCGGTCTGGGAGAGGGCATAGCCGATGATGGGGGAATCAGCGGCCATGGCGTCGATGCTGCCGTTCACCAGACGGGTGGTTACATCTGACTGCGTCTTCAAAGTGACGACGTTGACGCTGGGTCTTCCGGCATCCGTGCATGCCTTGGAGCGGGCGGAGACGTCGGGGGCCTCTTGCGTGGTGCCGGTCTGCACCCCCACCGTTTTGCCGCAGATGTCATCGACGCTGAAATTCTTCGGGTTGCCCTTCTGGACGGCCCACAACGTGCCGGCATTGAAGTAGCTGACCATGTTGACGGCCTTCAGACGCTCCGCGTTGATGGTGAAGGAGGAGATTCCCAGATCGTACTTGGCACCGAGAGCGGGCAGGATTCCGGTGAATTCCGACGTCTGGACCCGGACCTTCAGGCCGAGGGTCGCCCCGATGGCCTTGGCGAAATCCACGTTGTAGCCCACCGGGGTCTGGCCATCGGCGCCGCCCAGGGATTCGGCAGGTGCGTAGGATGTGTCGGCACCCACCGTGAGGGTTCCCTTGCTCCTGATGGCCTCAGGGACGCTCGCGGCGAGGGCATCGTCCCTGGCCACAGAGGCGGGATCGAAGCCAGTGGAACCCGGGGCAGCTCCCCCCGAGGTCTGTGATGCATTGGTGCAACCGGTCAGAGAAAGAAGGCCGATGGCGAGACCCGCCAGTGCCTTTGTCCTCTTGGACGGAGAAAACGACATTGTTTACCTCTTGGTTGGTGTGGCCCATGAATGGGATTGTTTTCTATCTGTCGCCTGCACGCAGGTCGGCGTGCGGGCGCGCCTGTACTGGCGCTTGGTCGATCGCCCTGTCTGGTTCCCGGCAGGGATAGGTAGAAAGATCAGACCAGGGGTAGGCGGGAACCGTTGAGTTCGGCAGCGGACCCGCTGAACAGGGCGGCCGAAGCGGCTCCGAGATCCTTCACATGGGTGAATCCCGGGAATTTCCGGTCTGGCTGGGAAGCCTTCATCTTGTCGTCGACGAGGGCCTTGACCACGAACACGACGGCAGCTGACCGCTGCGGTTGCCGGTGGTTCGTGCCGCCGGATTGTGAGCTGCGGAAGCCGTCGGCCACCGCCAGCGTCCAGGCCTCGGAAGCGGCCTTGATCGCTGCGTAGGCGGCACCACCTGCGGACGGATTGGCAGCTGCCTGGGCAGACACGATGGCCAGTCGGCCGGCCGGGGACTTTTCAAGGTCGTCGTAGAAGGCGCGGCTGGTGTTTCGCAGTGTCGTCAGGACGCTGGTGTGCAGAAAGTCCCAGTCGGAGTCCTGCTGCCCCGGTATTCCGTCGCCGCCGCGCCAGCCGCCCACCAGGTGGATCAGGCCATCGAGGGGTCCAAGGTCCCGGCGGACCGAGGACGCCAGTTCCCGGACGGCCGCGGGTTCTGCGAGGTTGCAGGTGTAGCCGGTGACGTTGGGGCAGGACCGCGCGAGGTTTTGCACGCGTTCAGTGTCCAGGTCCACGGCGGCGACGCGGAATCCGGCGGCGCTGAGGGCCGATACGACGGCGGTCCCGGCCTCGCTGGTGGAGCCGGCCACCATGACGGTCCTGGGTCCGTCGGGAGCCATCATGCCGCAGCCTTGCGGCTGTTGCCGCCGTTGGGCTCACCTGTGATTCCGGCCGTGGATTCGATGACGTTTCTCATCTTTTTCTCCAGTGCTTCGTAGAACATTGAAAGTGGGAACTCGTCATCAAGCACCTGGTCGGTCAGGCCCCGAGGTGGGCCGTCAAGGGCCAGCGCCTCGGGCCCCTTGGCCCAGAGGGATGCGGGGTTCGGGGTGACTGTCGCGCTGATGAATTCATAGGCCGCAAGCCAGTGAGCGGTTTTCGGGCGGTCAATTGAACGCCAATACAGCTCCTCGATCCGCTTGCCAAGTTCGATAACTACTTCGGGCGCTTCCGACCAGTCGATAGACAGTTTCGAGTCCGTCCAATGAAGCACCTTGTGCTGGTGCATCCAGGCGAAAAGGAGCTGACCGCCAAGGCCGTCGTAATTACGGACCCGGTTGCCTGTTATCGCGAACCGGAAAATCCGGTCGAAGATGACGGCATACTGGACGAGTTTCGCGTGGTTTCGCACCTCCGACGGCGCGTTCTCATCCCTCTCGATACGGACGGATTCACGGAATGCCGTCAGATCGCACCGCAGTTCTTCCAAGGTGTAGAGAAAGAACGGCATCCTCTGCTTGATCATGAACGGATCAAACGGCAGATCCCCGCGCATGTGCGTCCTGTCATGGATCAGATCCCACATCACGAAGGTTTCCATGGCCAGCTGCGGGTCATCAAGCAGCCGCCGCGCCCCGTCAGGGAGAGTGAGGGACGTGATGTCGCCGGCTGCGGCCACCACCCTCCGGAACCGCTCAGCCTCGCGATCCGCGAAAATACCACCCCAGGTGAACTGCGGGGTTTCACGGACGGCTACGCTCTCGGGAAACAGCACGGCCGAGTTCGTGTCATAGCCCGGTGTGAAGTCGATGAAGCGGATGGGTACGAACAGCTGGTTCGAATACTCTGCACCTTCGAGTTCAGCGATGAACTCCGGCCACACTACTTCGAACAGCACGGCCTCCACGAAACGGTTCGGGCTGCCGTTCTGCGTATACATAGGGAAGACTACGAGATGCGGCAGTCCGTCGATTCGGTGCTGCTGCGGCTGGAATGCTAGCAGAGAGTCCAGGAAGTCCGGGACCTCGAACGAGGAAGCAGCCCATCGCTCGAAGTCAACTTCGAGCCTGGCCAGATACTCCGCATCGTGCGGGAATGAGGGGGCCAAATCCCTGATTGAAGCCGTGATCGTGGCGACCTCGTACAGGGCGCGGTCATGGTCCCCCGGATCAGGTATCGAGCCGTCCTTCACCTGGATCTGCTGCAGTTCTCCGGCGGCCCGTTTCAGCTCGGTCCAGGACGAGCTTGAGGCAAGCAGGGCCCCTATTGAGGACCGGGATACGTTTTGTGCTTTTGTTGCAGTCATTGCTACGGCGTCCTTCCTTCTCTGTGACCCGCGTAACACTAATGAACAGAAAGACACCTTTATCTAAAAACAGGAGGACGGTAAGCAAGTCTTAGTCTAGGTTCGGGAAATAGAGCTGGTGACCAAGCATTTCCTGTGCACCCGTTCGAGGTTGGCCCTGCAGGGCACTGGGGTTTAGCTTTGCTGGGGCCCGAAGGGTGGGGAGGTGCGCGCTCAGCGCAGGACGCCGCAGGCGGCATCGTCAGCAGCCGGGAGGTTCGGGCCAAGTTCCGTGGAATACCCCGCATCTGCCCCGGCACCCGTGAGGACCCTGACGGCCTGCACCGGCAACATTTGCCGCTCCCCCATGGTCGAACGGCTGCTTCAGGCAGGGCTGGACCAGGTGGTGCCCGGCGGGCTTGCGGTGACCACCTTCACCGCGAGTTCGTCCGGATGCTCGACATCCTGGACGACCGAGCGGACGGTCCCGCGAACGTTTCGTTAACGGGCCGACGCCGGCGATCCCCTCAGCGCCACGCCCGCCTGAACGCCCCGTGAACCCAGCGCGCCGTCGTCGCACGTTAACGACGGCGGCTCCTAGACGTCACTCCCCGGCGTTGCGTCTATAATAGGTGCATAGGTACGCACGTATTGTTTCAATTGAAGGGTTGTCGTGATCGAAGTTCTGGCCGTCCGCGCCTACCGGAAGCTCTTCTCAGCCCAGATTGTTGCGTTGCTGGGGACCGGCTTGCTGACCGTGGCCCTCGGACTGCTGGCGTTCGACCTTGCGGGAGGGCAGGCCGGGGCCGTGCTTGGGACGGCACTGACGATCAAGATGCTGGCCTACGTCTTCGTCGCGCCAGTCATGGCGGCACTGGTGGAAAGGCTGCCAAAAAAGCCGGTCCTGGTGGCCGCGGACCTGATCCGTGGAGGAATCGCCCTGCTGCTGCCCACGGTGGATCAGGCCTGGCAAATCTATGTGCTTGTCTTTGTCCTTCAGAGCGCCTCGGCCACGTTCACGCCCGCCTTCCAGTCCCTGATCCCGGTGGTGCTTCCCGACGAACGGCAGTACACGCGGGCCTTGTCACTCTCCCGTCTCGCATATGACCTGGAATCCCTGATCAGCCCGGCCCTGGCCGCAGCACTGCTGGCCGTGCTGTCCTTCCACGAACTTTTCCTCGGCACCGTGGCAGGCTTTGTGTTCTCTGCGGTGTTGGTGGTGACCACGCAGCTGCCCACGGCCACCGCCGTGAAGCAGGAAGGATCACTCTGGCGCCGCACCACCCTCGGTGCTCGGATCTTTGCGAAGACGCCGGAACTACGCGGCCTCCTCGCATTGAATCTGGCCGTGGCGGCCGCTACAGCCCTCGTGCTGGTCAACACCGTGGTCTATGCCCGGGACCTTTTCGCAGGATCCAACGCCGACGTCGCCATCGCCCTGGCCTGTTTCGGCGCCGGTTCGATGGCCGTCGCGCTCAGCGCACCCTGGGCGCTGGACCGGTTGGCCGACCGTTCGTTGATGATGACCGGTGCTGCGCTTCTTGGTCTTGGCCTCGCCGGCACGTTTGTGCTGCTGGCCGCCGCCGGGCCATGGCACATCCTGCTGGGGCTCTGGGTTGTCCTGGGGGCCGGGACCTCGATGATCAGCACCCCTTCGGCCCGGCTGCTGCGCCGCTCCGCAACGGAAAGCACGCGGGCCTACATCTTCACCGCCCAGTTCTCCCTCTCCCATGCGTGCTTCATCATCACGTACCCGGTAGCCGGCTGGATCGGCGCGTCCGCCGGCCAGCCCGCGGCCGCCGCTGTCCTGGCTGCGGTGGCTATGATCAGTACAGTAGCGGCCCTGAAATTCTGGCCGGCTGCCTCCAGGACCGGCGCAGAACCGGCCAGCAGGAAAGGGTGATCCGGTGGAAGAGGCCCAAGGCATCAACACACCGAGCCTTCACCACCCCAGGCTTCCCGATGCCCGCCGGCTGGATGCCGCGACGGCCACGTTCCGGATGCTCTCCGATCCCACCCGCCTACACGTGCTCTGGCTCCTGACACAGGAACCGGCCGACGTCACCACCCTGGTGGAACGCACCGGAGCCTCCCGGACCTCAGTCAGCCAGCACCTGGCCAAGCTCCGCTTCAGCGGCCTCGTCAGCACACAAAAAGTCAGCCGCAGGGTGGTCTACAGCATCGCGGACGGCCACCTTGCCCGGCTTGTCCTGGAAGGCCTGAACCACGCCGACCACACCGTCACCGGGGAGCCCAGCCACAACTGACTGTCCTGGCGGTAAGGGGAGCGCGCGGCCGCCCGCTCCCCCGAAGCTGTGGGCATCGACACATTGCAAAATATACCCCATGGGGGTATTCTTTGGGTGTTGCCAGTGAAGTGGTTTGTCCAGGCCCGTGCAATTCCGGCCCTTACAGCCGTTCATCCCCAGCACCTCATCACACCTCTCTTGCAAAAGAGCAGAACTGATATGAGTGCACCCCAGGTCCGGACCGAACTGCCAATCGTTGCAGCTGAAACTGCAGGGTGCAGTTGCTGCTCCACCCCTTCAGCGAAGCAACTGTCACCCCAGGCAGAAGGTACGGAGTACTCCGTCACCGGCCTGACGTGCGGTCACTGTGTCCAGACCGTTGAAAAGGCAGTCTCCGCGCTCGACGGCGTGACGTCGGCCGCCGTCGCACTCGTCGCCGGCGGGACCTCACGCCTGAGCGTCTCCGGGCCGCACACGGAAACCTCCGTCCGGGACGCCGTCACCGCTGCCGGGTACAGCCTCACCAGCAGGTAGTCCACCTCCCGCCCTGAGGGCAGCCCTGGCGGCTTCCTCAGGGAAGACTTCCCCACACAGGACGGCAACAATGGAAAACCACCACAATCACGACGGCGGCATGGACCACGCCGCGCACCAGGCCCCGCAGCCCGTACCGGGCCAGGCGACGGCGGTGGCAAGTCCGACCGCAGATCACGCAGGTCACGCCCACCAGCAGCATGGTGCTCACGACGACGACCACGCGGTCCACAGCCACGGGCAGCACGCCGGGCACAGTACCGCCATGTTCAAGAACAGGTTCTGGCTCACCCTGGTCCTGTCCGTGCCCGTGGTCTACTTCAGCCCAATGGTCGGCCACCTCCTGGGCTACATGCCGCCGATGTTCCCCGGCTCAACCTGGATCCCGGCCGTGCTGGGAACGGTGATTTTCCTCTACGGGGGCCAGCCGTTCCTCAAGGGCGGCCTGCAGGAACTGAAGACCCGGAGCCCCGGGATGATGCTGCTGATCGCGATGGCCATCACCGTTGCGTTCGCAGCGTCCTGGGTCACCAGCCTTGGCCTGGGTGGATTCGATCTGGACTTCTGGTGGGAACTGGCGCTTCTGGTCGCGATCATGCTGCTGGGCCACTGGATTGAAATGCGGGCCCTCGGTTCCGCGCAGGGCGCCCTGGACGCCCTCGCGGCCCTGCTCCCGGATGAAGCAGACCGCATCACCGACGCTGGCACGGAGACCGTACCCGTCTCCGAACTTCGTGAAGGCGACATCGTCCTGGTCCGCTCCGGCGCCCGTATGCCCGCCGACGGCACCGTCGTCGAAGGCCAGGCCGAGTTCGACGAGTCCATGATCACCGGCGAATCCAAAACCGTGCCCCGCGCTCCAGGAGACAAAGTGGTGGCCGGGACCGTCGCCACGGACAACACCGTGGACGGACGGACGGTCCACGTCGGCGGGCCCGCGCTCCTGCGCGAGCTCGGCGCCGTCGAGCCTGAACCCCTGGCCCGCGCCACCCGGGCCTGGATGGACCGTGGAGCGGCCGTGCTGCACGTGATCGACGGGAACAGTGTCCTGGGCGCCGTCAGCCTCGAAGACGCCGTCCGCCCGGAATCCCGGCAGGCTGTTGCCGCCCTGCAGAACCGGGGCATCAAGGTGGCCATGATCACCGGCGACGCCCGGCAGGTGGCCCAGGCCGTGGCCGAAGAGCTGCACATTGACGAGGTCTTCGCCGAAGTCCTTCCGGCGGACAAGGACAAGTAAGTCGCCGAGCTCCAGGGCCGCGGGCTGAAGGTGGCAATGGTGGGCGACGGCGTCAACGACTCCCCGGCCCTGGCCAGGGCTGAAGTCGGTATCGCGATCGGCGCCGGCACGGACGTGGCGATGGAATCGGCCGGCGTGGTCCTGGCCGGCAATGACCCCCGCGCGGTGCTGTCCATGGTGGACCTGTCCCGTGCCAGTTACCGGAAGATGTGGCAGAACCTCATCTGGGCCACCGGCTACAACGTGTTGTCCGTCCCGTTGGCCGCGGGCGTGCTTGCCTTCGCAGGGGTGGTCCTGTCTCCCGCGGCCGGCGCCGTGCTGATGTCCGTGTCCACCATCGTGGTGGCGCTTAATGCCCAGCTCCTGCGCCGCGTGAAACTCAATCCCGCCCAGGTGCGTTGAACCTGAGAACCACCCGACGCACGCCAACCCGGTACTGTCGGACCAAGAGACCCGCCCACGCGAGCAGGAGGAACGCCGTGGCTGCATCCAGCCCCATCGTGGCCCTCCTCCACCGTGCAGTGCTGCTGACCGGGCTGCTGGCTGTCATCGCCGGGATTTTCGGGATGCACATCATGTCCGGCGCCCACACCATGCCCGCGGCTGTCCCGGCCGGAACGGACATGACCCTGACGCAGATCCAGGCCTCCCATACCGGCCACGGAGGCCACCGGGCAGCCCAATCCCCCGCTTCCGACACTCCGGCGGCAGCGGTCTCCGGGACGGCGTCGACCTGCATGGCCCACGGCGGCTGCCCGACGATGGCCGCCGGGGACGCGGCCTGCGTCCTGTCCCCGGCGAACACTTCCCTATCGGCGCCGCTGCCCGGCAGCACGCCGTTCCCGGCCCCCAACGTGACCGGCGCCGGCCTGGTGGCCACCAGCTATTCCTATCTACCGGGCAGTCCTTCCCCCGGCGACCTCTGTATCAGCCGGACGTAAAACTGCCCTGCGCCGGGTCCTGTCCGGCGCACCCGGCGCACCCTGCGCAGCCACTGACGCTGCCCAGCCACCCCGCATACGCCGGGGCCGGCCACCCGGCCCCACCACCGCACGCATCCGCAACGGCGCCTGACGCCGGCTGATACTTCGAAGGACCCTGATTTTGATGAAAAAGACCCTGACCATTTCCGCCCTCACCATCACTGCGGCGACTGCCCTGGCCGGCTGCTCCACCGGTTCCGCCGGTTCCGACGGAGGCAGCGTGCCGGGCATGAACCACGGCAGCTCCGGAATGTCCTCCAGCTCTGTCCCGGCAGCAGCCGACTTCAACGCAGCCGACGCCATGTTCGCCCAGATGATGATCCCGCACCACGCCCAGGCCGTGGAAATGTCGGACCTGATGCTGAAGAAGGAAGGCATCCCGGTTGCGGTGACCGCCCTGGCCACCAGAATCAAAGCCGCCCAAGGGCCCGAAATCGAGAAAATGACGAGCTGGCTCAAGACCTGGAATCAACCCATCGAAATGCCCTCCGGCATGGCTGGCGGGCACAGCATGTCCGGCATGATGGGCGAGGAGGACATGACCGCCCTCGGTGCGGCCCAGGGCACCGAGGCGTCCAGGCTGTTCCTGACCCAGATGATCGCCCACCACGAAGGCGCCGTCCTGATGGCCAAGACCGAAAGCGCCGACGGAAAGAACCCCGAAGCGGTCCAGCTGGCCAAAGACATCGTGACGGCCCAGGAAACCGAAATCCAGGAAATGAAGGACCTGCTGGCCACCCTGTAGCCAGCACCCCAGGCACCGGCCCGGCCACGGGCCGGTGCCTGACCACCCATACTTTTCGTTCCGCCACCTGGAGATTCCCATGCCCGCGCGCACATTCAACCGTTACCGTCCCGCTTCGGCCGCCGCCGCGGCGACCGCATTTCTGCTCACTGTTGCCGCCTGCACACCCGCTTCGTCGCCGGCCGCGAGCACCGCTGCCCCGACCAACTCCGCGTCCGGCCTGCCCAGCAGCCACATCCACGGCCTCACCGTGAACCGCGAAACGGACCAGGTTCTCCTGGCCACCCACGATGGTCTGTACGACGTCACCGCACAGCCCGCCGCCAAAATCGGCGGCACCACCGACCTGATGGGCTTCACCGCAGGCCCTGGCCAAGGCCTGTTTTACGCCTCGGGCCACCCTGGGCCGGGCTCAGACCTGCCTAACCCACTGGGCCTGATCCAATCCACCGACGGCGGCAAGACCTGGGAGCAGCTCTCCCGCCAGGGCGAATCGGACTTCCACGCACTCACCTCGGCCAAGTCCGGCATCGTGGCCTTTGACGGGACCCTGCGCACGAGCCCTGACGGGAAGACCTGGTCCGTTCAGGCCGCCGGCTTCAGCCCGGCGGCCCTGGCCGCCGACCCGTTCAGTGACACGGTCCTTGCGACCACCCGCGACGGGGTGCAGCGCTCCACCGACGGCGGCAAGACCTGGGCCCTCACCCCGGCCGCCCCGGTGATCCAGTTCGTGACCTTCGCCAGCCCCACCGAAGCCATTGGCGTGGAACCGGACGGTTCCGTACATTATTCGGCTGACGGCGGGGCCACCTGGTCCCGGACGGGGCGGATCGAAGGGGAGGTCCAGGCGATAGCGGCGGTGGAGGGTTCAGGCGCGAATCCTTGGGTCTGGGCCGCCACCTCTGCCGGACTGGTCGTATCCACGGACGGCGGGGCCACCTTCCGCGCCTCGGACGCAGTCTGACCCGGTCACGGGAAGGCAGCAGGAAGGGCCCGTCCGCGGAGTGCGGGCAGGCCCTTCTTCTTGCCGTTCATTGCCATCTTCAAGCCGAGCACGGCACTGGGGTAAGCCTTGCTGGGGCCCGAAGAGCGGGCAAATGCGCGTTCAGTGCAGGACGCCGCAGACGGCGGGGTCAGTGGCCTCTGCCGGGAGGCTCGGGTTAAGCTCACTGGCACCCTCAGGGTCGCTGAAGTTGTAGGTTCCGTTGCCGTCGTAGTCCTGCCCGTGAATCACCAGCACTCCCTCGCCGTCGCGGATGGCGTCAGCGATCTGCTTGGCGGTACCGAGCCCGCCGGCTCCGGGGTAGCCGGTCCCGGCCACATCCGTGAATTCGATGTTGTCCCGACTGTAGTCATAGCTGCCGTCCTGGGAGACGGGGAACCGGGAAACGTCCAGGAAACTGGCGGGCGTGGTGTCACCGGTGGTGTTCAGCGACACCACAACGGGGCCGTAGGCCGGAACACCCTCGACAGTATTCAGCCGTCCGTCACCGTTGCTGTCCAGCGCCAGCGTGGGGCACTCGTTCAGGGCCTGGTTGCCGTAATGGATGTGCTGGGCGTGCGGGGCATCGGGCGTCAACCCGGTGGCGTGGACCTCGATGTGCTGGATCTTCTGGTTGCGGACAACAGCGGTGGCGGTGCCCGAAGCCCCGGAACCATTAAGCTCCGTGAGGGTCGCTCTCAGCGTGACTGTTTTCTCCGCCGACTTTGGGCTCTGAGCCATCACCGGCATGGCACCCAGCGACACAGCAGCCAGCAGTGCGACACCGGCACCACCAAAAACCAACTTTGTATTCCGTTTCACGATTCACTCCTTGGTCAGCGACCACAGGGGAATCCCTGTGGTCAAGTGTGATTCGCACCACAAGGCATTAAGGATGGGTCGTCACACGAAAAGTACGACGGCGCCATCCGGTGCTGGAGCGGCAGAGTACTGCACGTGTTAAGTTGAAAGACACGACGGGCCGCACCGGTCCTGCGCATCGGCTGGAAAGAGAAGTTCCGTGGAATCCCCCGCATCTGCCCCCGCACCCGTGAGGATCCTGACGGTCTGCACCGGCAACATCTGCCGTTCCCCCGTGGCCGAACGGCTGCTGCAGGCCGGGCTGGACCAGGTGATGTCGGGCGGATTCGAGGTCACCAGCGCGGGGACCCGGGCCATGGTGGGCGACCCCATGCAGCCGCTGTCCGGGGACATAGTGCGCACCTTTGGCGGGAACCCTGACGGTTTCGTCTCGCGGCAGCTGACCAGCAAGATCCTGCGCGGCGTGGACCTGGTACTCACCATGACCTCGGGCCACCGCGGCGAAGTGCTCCAGCTGGACGCTTCCCTGCTCAAACGCACTTTCACCATCCGCGAGTTCGCCCGCATGCTCGACGTCCTGGACGAGCGCTCGGGCAGTGCCGCAAACGTTTCGGTGAGGGCCGACGGCGGCAGTCCCCTCAGTGCCAACACCACCTTCTGGCGGGGGCTGCCCGCGCGGGCCGCGTCCGTCCGGCACCTATCGCTGCCGGCGGATTCCTCCGAAAACGACATCATCGACCCCTACCGGCGCAGCCCCGAGATCTACCACCAGATGGAAGACGAACTGGCCCCCGCCATCGTTTCCGTCTTACGGCACGCCCGCCTGAACGTTCCCGCCTAAACCGGCGCGCCGCCGTCGTAGGTTACAGCACGGAAACGACACGCTCCGCGTTGTAGCCGGAACCGGGTCCGAGGGCGGACACTAAATCATGGTGAGCACCCCAAGCGGTCCTGATCCAACCGGCCCGGCCCCTTCCGGCCCCGAGCCTGCTGCGCCTGCCGCGCTGAAACGCCGCCGTGTGATGGCGGCGGTGCTGTCGCTGGTACTGGTGGCCGTCGTCGCCGTGTCCGCCCTGCTGTTCACCCGGCCTGCCGCGGAAGTTGCAGCCCCGGCGCCCATCATCACTGACACCGTCACCCCCACTCCTTCGGAAACGACGCCGCCACCGGCACCGGCCCCTCCCCCGCCGCCCGAACCCATCGCGGAACTCCCGGCGGCTCCCATGAACATCCTGGTGATCGGCAGCGACAGCCGCGCCAACGCCCGGGAGCAGGCGGCCATCACCGCGGCCACGGGCGAATCCCAGGACCACCGTGCCGACACCCTCATGCTGGTCCACATCCCGGCCGATCGCCGCAGCGTGCACGTGGTCTCCCTCATGCGGGACCTGTACGTCAACATCCCCGACTACGGCTACGCCAAGATCAACACCAGCCTGCAGGTGGGCGGCATCCCGCTGGCCACCCGGACGGTGGAGTCCCTGATGGAGACCCACATCGACCACACCGTCATGCTGGACTTCAACGGTTTCAAGACGCTCACTGACGGGCTGGGCGGAATCGACGTGAACGTCACCGTGCCGTTCCAGTCCACCCACGAAACGCAGCACGTCTTCCCGGCGGGGGTGAACCACCTCGACGGCCAGGCGGCGCTGGAATTCGTCCGCGAGCGCTACGCCTTCGTTGACGGCGACTTTCAGCGGGTCCGGAACCAGCAGACGTTCCTGCGCGCCATCCTCGCCCGGCTGACCAGTGGCGGCGCCCTGAACGACGTGACTGCCGTGCGGGCCCTGGTGAATTTCGCGGGAGGTTACCTCACCGTGGACCAGGGGTTCGATCCTGTGGGTGTCGCCATCCTGGCCTACGGCATGCGCGGCATCGACCCCAACGCCGTGGTGTCCCTCACCCTGCCGACGGCCGGCGCGGGCATGGCGCCCGGCGGAGCGTCAGTACTGTTTCCGGACTACGGCGGGATCGCCCAGATGGCGGCTGCCATGCGCGAAGGGCGGCTGCCCGAGTACGCGGGCGGGTAGGTAGTACGGCGCGGGGTAGTACGCCTGGCTCTGAACTCCGGCGTTCGAACTCCTGGCACCAGCGGGCGGGCACTAAGTGAAACGGCCCACGGCTGTGCCGTGGGCCGTTTCACTTGGTGACTTAGCTCCGGGTGGGGTCCGGGCGCAGCGGCGCCGGCCCCGGATCCGGGACGGGCAGCGGGCCGGGAGGTTCCGGCGTCGGGATGGGGCTGGGCCTTTCCGGTCCCGGGTGGCCGGGATGCGTTGGGTCCGGGCTAAAGGGGTCCGGGCCTGGTTCCGGCGGGAACGGCTCCGGTTCGTGTACTGGCGGGATGGTCATGGAACTTCCCCTCTCACGCTGGGCGGGTGCGCCTTTGCCTGATCAGGATACGCCTGCCCCGGCTCCAACGCCTTTGCCGACGGGCCTCCGTTGTGCTTAAACGTGCGGACTATGGTGCGGCTTTTCTGCGGATTCCCCCGATGTGGTGCCGCGACGCCGGTGCTAATTTTCGGAAATGGGCATTACGTCCGCGCATCCGGGCCTTACTTACCAGGGCAATCCAGCACACAGGCGCCACCCGATTCGGGCCGTTCTGCTGGTGCTGCTGGCCTTGGTCCTGCTCATTCCCACGGCGGCGGGCGTCTACTTGTACAACCTGGGCAGGATCTTCGATTCCGAAACCACCACGATCGAAAACGTCTTCCCCGCCGAATCCACCCGCCCGCAGCCGTCCGTGGCCAACGGGGCCGCCGGCGCGGGCGGCACTGTCGGCGGCGTTCCCGGTGCTGGTCCGGCACCGGCCGGTGGAACGCCGTCCGATACGGGACGCTCCTTGAACATCCTGGTGATGGGCAGCGACAGCCGCGGCGCCACCACCGAGGACGCCACTTCCGGCACCGGGTCGAACCAGCGCGCGGACACCCTGATGCTGGTCCACATCCCCGCCGACCGGAGCAAAATCTACTCCATCTCACTGATGCGGGACCTCTGGGTACCCATCCCGGGCCGCGGCCATGCCAAAATCAACGCCGCCCTGGCATTCGGCGGCGTCCCGCTGATGGTGCAGACAGTGGAATCCCTTTTTGGGCAGCGCATCGACCATGTCGCCATGATCGATTTCGAAGGATTTGTGGGGATGACCGACGCCCTCGGCGGGGTGGAAGTCAACATCCCGGCGCCGTTTGTGTCCTACCACGACCAGATCGCCTTCCCCGCGGGCACGAACACCCTCGACGGCGGGCACGCCCTTGAGTTCGTCCGCGAGCGGTACGCGTTCGCCGATGGCGACTACCAGCGCGTGCGCAACCAGCAGGCGTTCATCCGGGCGCTGCTGGCCAAGAACCTCAGCGCCGACACCCTCCTGAATCCGCTCAAAGTGCACAACGTGGTCAGCGCGATAGCCCCGTTCATCAGTGTGGATGCCGGGCTGGACGCCGGAACCCTGGCGGGGCTGGCCGTGGAACTCAAAGACGTCCGGCCCAACGACATGGTGATGTTCACTCTCCCCACCAGTGGTATCGGGACCTCGGCCGACGGGCAGTCGATTGTGCTGACCGATCCGGGAGCCATCGGCGCCATCTCGGCCGCCATGGCCGGGGACACCCTGGGCAACTATGCGGCAGCCAACGGCCTGGCGGGTCCCTAGGCAGGACTTTCTAGGCAGGACTTCCTGGGCAGGGCCTTCTAGACGGGACTTTGTAGGCAGGGACTTTCTATGCGGGGCGGCGCAGGCGGACTGGGCGGGAAGTGGGCGCTGCGGCAGTTTCGTCGGCTTCCCGCATCCGGGGGACGGCAAAGGCCACCACCAGGCGCGCGCCGGCGTCGTCGGTGGACCTGATGGTCAGGCTCCTGGTGCCGGGCGGCACGGACGGGGTGAACACCTGCAGGTTCCGGGAGCCCAGGCGGGCGGAGTCCCGGAAGGTGTAAAGCGTGCCCCAATGGTCTTCGATGGCAATTTCGGGGACCGCTCTGCCCGCAGCGGATTCAACGTGGATGTTGACCACCAGGCACGTGCTCCAGACTTCGACGGAGAGCACCGTGAACTCAGCGCCCCGCGCCAGGTGCAACCCGTACGTGGGCGGCAGGAGCATCTTCCGGAGGGTACCTTTCGGAATCAGGTTTTTCATCATCGCCCCCAAATTACTAAGAGTGCTTACAATTACCCCGCGATTATGACGCCCTGTCAAGATCCCTCTCAGCGTTATGTGGCAACCCACACCAGCACGAGTTAACCCGCGCCACGCCGGGTGTTCATCCGGGGGAAACGGGCCGTGCCTTCGCCTCCTGCAGGGTGGGGTCATGACTGATATCTCACGCCGCACCATCGTCAAGGGTTCCGTCCTCGCAGCAGCGCTGGCGGCCGCGCCCGCCGCCGCGAACGCCAGCAGTTTCCCGGCCGGCCGGACCGGGATCCCACTGGTCCGGAACCGCCTCACCCTGCCCAGCGGCATCGCCACCGGTGACGTCACTTCCGATTCCGCCGTGCTCTGGTCCCGCTCCTCCGCCGCGGGCCGGATGACCGCCACCCTCCGCGCGGTGGAAGCCGGCGGCGAAATCCTGCGCGGCCGCGGAGCCTTCGAACGCACCCTCCGCGGACCCCGGGCCACCCAGGCCTCCGACTTCACGGCCAAAATCCACGCCGGCAACCTGCCATCCAACACCCGCTTCGCACTGGAGATCAGTTTCGAGGACGACGGCGGCGCGGCCGGCGAGACCGTCCGCGGAACCTTCCGCACGGCACCCGACGCCGGGACCTTCAACGGGGAGGGACGCACCGGCGGCGACACCACGCCGTCGTACGCCCAAAGCTTTGTCTGGACCGGCGACACCGCCGGCCAGGGCTGGGGCATCAACGAGGAGATCGGAGGCATGCGCGGCTACCAAGCCATGCACAACACCCGGCCCGACTTCTTCATCCACTCCGGCGACACCGTCTACGCCGACGGCCCCATTGCCGAAATTGTGGTGGAGAAGGACGGGCAGGTGTGGCGCAACCTTGTCACGGAGGAGATCTCCAAGGTGGCCGAAACGCTCACCGAGTTCCGCGGCCGGCACCGCTACAACTCCCTGGACGCCAACATGCGCGCCATGTTCGCCGACGTCCCCGTGATCGCCAACTGGGACGACCACGAAACCACCAACAACTGGTACCCGGGCGAGATCATCGACGACCCCCGCTACACCGTCCGCGACGTCAACACCCTCGCAGCGCGTGGCCGGCAGGCATGGCAGGAGAACATGCCCATCGCTGACAGTTCCGCGCTGTGGCGCCCCGGAACGTTCGACGACGGCGGGCACTACCAGCCGGCCCGCATCTACCGGAAGATCCCCCGCGGTCCGCAGCTGGACGTGTTTTGCCTGGACATGCGCACTTTCAAGTCGCCCAACACGGACGGCAAGGAGGCCCACGCCACCCCCATCCTTGGCCAGGAGCAGGTGGACTGGCTGATCCGCGAGGTTTCCAAGTCCAAGGCGACCTGGAAGGTGATCGCCGCGGACCTGCCCTTGGGCATCATCGTCCCGGACGGTGCCGTGAACCAGGAAAGCCTGGCCAACCGCGACCCCGGTGCGCCGCTGGGCCGCGAGCTCGAAATCGCCGGGGTGCTGAGCGCGTTCAAGCGGAACCGCGTGAAGAACGTGGTGTGGCTGACGGCCGACGTGCACTACTGCGCCGCCCACCACTACTCCCCCGGGCGCGCGGCCTTCACGGACTTCGATCCGTTCTGGGAGTTCGTGGCCGGCCCCATCGCAGCCGGATCCTTCGGGCCCAACCCGATGGACGGGACGTTCGGACCCGAGGTGGTATTCGCCAAGGCCGGACGGTTCCCTGGCGAATCACCGCGCGACGGCGAGAACCAGTTCTTCGGCCACGTCCAGCTGGGCGAGGATGACAGCTTCACCGCCAGCCTGCGGAACGCCAACGGCGCCGTAGTGTTTTCCAGAGTTCTCACCCCCGAACGGTGAGGGATGGCCCCCGGCGATGCCGGGGGCCACCGTATCGGGAGGGTCACCCGCAGACTGCCGATGCGCTATCTGGCGCTGTGGCGTGCCCAAACGGCTAATCGCCCTCTAGAGGCAGATGAAAAAGAGACGCGTCCGGATCCTCCCGGTAATGCTGTTCTAGCACCGGGCGGAGGACGGTTCAAGGGGTTCCCGCGGGTAACTTAGCTGCTTGTCGCCGCCCGCCCCGTTGATCTATCACTTAGAGTCGCTTTGCCGCGGGTTTAGGGACCATAAGTGATAGATCAACGGGGGCGGGAAGGGGCCGCGCTACCCCGGTAGCGAACGGCCACCCCGTTGTCCGCCCGGCTCTATATATTGAAGGCATGACCCAGACTCCGCTGCAGGATTCCGCCAACCCTTCCGCCGCCGCCTCCCCCGCGCCGCCCGCGCCTGCTGCGCCCCCGGTGGCCAAGAAGGTCCCGCACGAGCGGACGCACCACGGCGACACGTTCGTGGATAACTACGAGTGGCTGCGCGAGAAGGAATCCGCCGAGGTGGTTGAGCACCTGAAGGCCGAGAACGCGTATCAGGAGGCGGTCACCGCGCACCAGGAGCCGCTGCGCGGGGCCATCTTCCAGGAAATCAAGGGCCGCACCCAGGAGACAGACTTGTCTGTCCCCAACCGGAAGGACGGCTGGTGGTACTTCAGCCGCTCGGTTGAGGGCAAGGAGTACGGCATCCAGTGCCGCGTCCGCGCCCAGGACACCGGCAACCCCGTGGCCGACTGGACTCCCCCCGCAGTGGAGGCCGGCGTCGAAATCCCCGGCGAGGAAGTTCTGCTGGACGGCAACATTGAAGCCGTAGGCAAGCCGTTCTTCTCGGTGGGCGGCTCGGCCGTCACGGTGGACGGGAACCTTTACGCCTACGCCGTGGACAACGCCGGCGACGAACGTTTCACCCTCCGCATCAAGGACCTCCGCACGGGCGAACTCCTGCCGGACGTCATCGAGAACATCTTCTACGGCGTCAGCTTCTCCCCGGACGGCACCCGCATTTTCTACACCGTGGTGGACGATTCGTGGCGCCCGTACCAGGTCAAGTCCCATGTCCTGGGCACCCCCGTCACCGACGATGAGGTGATTTACCAGGAGGACGACGTCGCCATGTGGCTGGGCTTTGAGCTCTCCTCTGACAGGCGTCACCTCGTGCTGGGCATCGGCTGCTCCGAGTACAGCGAGACCCGCCTGCTGCGTTTCGATGACCCGACGGCGGCGCTCACCACCGTGATTTCGCGGGACGAGCGCGTCCTCTATGAGGCCGAACCGTTCCTGCTCACCGGGCCGGACGGCGAAAAGTCAGAACGCCTCATCATCACGCACAACCGGAACGCCGTGAACTCCATGGTCTCCCTGATCGACCCTGCCGAGCTCACCAGGCCGCTGGCCGGGCAGCACTGGAGCACCGTCGTCGAGCATTCCGACGACGTCCGCGTCAACGGAGCCGGCGTCACCTCCACGCACCTGATCGTTTCAATCCGCAAGGACACCATCGAGCGCGTCCAGGTCATGGGGCTGGCCGGCCTCGGCACCCCCGCGCAGGAAGCCCCGGTGGAGCCCGCGTTCGACGAGGAGCTGTACACGGCCGGCGTCGGCGGTTCGGACTACGAGGCGCCCGTGATCCGGCTGGGCTACACGTCCTACTTCACGCCGTCGCGCGTGTACGACTTTGTGCTGCCCACCCCCGCTTTGCCGCTTGGTGAGCTGCTGCTCCGCAAGGAAAGCCCGGTGCTGGGCGGCTACTCCGCCGGCGACTACGTGGCCACCCGCGAATGGGCCGACGCCGCCGACGGCACGCGGATCCCACTGTCCGTGCTGCGGCACAAGGACGTCCAGCAGGATTCGACGGCGGCGGGCCTGGTCTACGGGTACGGCTCCTACGAGCTGAGCATGGATCCGGGCTTTGGCATCGCGCGGTTGTCGCTGCTGGACCGCGGCGTGGTGTTTGTGATCGCGCACATCCGCGGCGGCGGCGAGCTGGGCCGGCACTGGTACGAGGACGGCAAGAAGCTCACCAAGAAGAACACCTTCACCGACTTCGTGGACGCCACCGACTGGCTGGCCAACTCCGGGTGGGTGGATCCATCCCGGATTGCGGCCCTGGGCGGCTCGGCGGGCGGTCTGCTGATGGGTGCCGTGGCCAACCTGGCTCCGGAAAAATACGCCGCGGTGGTGGCACAGGTGCCGTTTGTGGACGCCCTCACCACCATCCTGGACCCGGAGCTTCCGCTGTCCGCACTGGAATGGGAAGAGTGGGGAAACCCCATCACGGACCCAGAGGTGTACGCCTACATGAAGTCTTATTCGCCGTACGAGAATGTGCATTCAGTTGCGTACCCCAAGGTGGCTGCGGTGACCTCGTTCAACGACACGCGGGTGCTCTACGTGGAGCCGGCCAAGTGGGTCCAGGAGCTGCGGAACAAGACCACCGGCACGGAGCCTGTGGTGATGAAGATCGAGATGGACGGCGGCCACGGCGGCGCGTCCGGCCGGTACGTCCAGTGGCGCGAGCGGGCGTGGGACTACGCGTTCATCGCCGATTCCCTCGGCGCCACGCAGCTCCTTCCGGGGGCCGGGCTGAAGTAGGCACGCCGCGGCTCAGCCGTCATCCCTGCCGTATTCGGGGTGCTCGGCCAGCAGTTCGGCCAGTGTCTCGAGGTTGGCACGGACGGTCCGGGCCTGGGCCTTTTCCACGAACCGGTCGGCGAGTTTGCCGAACACCCCTCCCAGTCCGGACCCGGCGTCGATCCGGTAGTTCAGGCGGGTGCCGTCGCCTTCGGGTGCGAAGGCAGTGGATACCGTGAAGTCCATCTTTCCTTCCACCGACTTGGAAACGAAGCGGCTTGGCGGCTGGAATTCCGTCACTTCCGTGGTCCAGTCGAATTTCCGCCCAACAATCTTGCTGGTTCCTTTGGCCCGCGTGCCCAGCCCAACGGGCCCGGTCCCGATTGTTTCCGCATGCACCACCGAGGAGTCCCAGACCGAAATGTTTTCGCTGTTCGACAAGAAGTTGAACACTTCCTGTGGCGGGCGGGCAATGTAGACAGTTTCTTCCACGACAGGCATCGGGTTCTCCTCAGACACGCCTGTTGCCAGCGCGGCGTGGCCGGCAGCTAAGCACAACGCCAGTGTGGCCCTTGGCCCTCAGGCAGTCAATGGCCTCCGCGGCTGCGCGCCGAACAAATCTGGATGTTTCCCGGGAGGCTAGGGAATGGCTGCGACGACGTCGATCTCGACCAGGAAATCGCCCAGGAAAGAGCCCAGGAAAGAGCCCACGGTTGTTCGTGCCGGGTAGGGGGCCTGAACGAGTTTTTCGTACGTGGCGTTGAAGCCTGCGAAGTCCCGGCCTGGGTGGTGGAGATGAACTGTGGCCTTAACGACGTGGGAGAAGTCCAGTCCGTGGGCGTTCAGGACGGGGACAGGTTTTTCATCGCCTGGACGGTCTGCTCCTCGATGGTGGCGCCGACGGTTTCGTCGGTGACGGGATCGTGGGGTGTCTGGCCAGCGGTGAAGAGGAAACCATTGGCGGCGATGGCTTGGGAATACGGGCCGGCCGGTGCGGGCGCGAGGTCTGTGCTTACTTGCTGTCGGGGCATGGCGTTGTACCTTTCTTGGTGGCCGGTGGTAGCCGGCCTGGGCTTATGGGTCTAGAGGACCTTGGAGAGAAAGGCCTGTGTGCGTTCGTGCTGCGGGGAGCCGAGGACCTGTTCAGGGGCGCCGCTTTCGACGACAACTCCCTGGTCCATAAAGACCACCTGGTCGCTGACCTGCCGGGCGAAGCCGAGCTCGTGTGTGACGACAACCATGGTCATCCGGCCTCGGCCAGGGACTTCATAACATCGAGGACTTGAATCAGTGCGGGAGATCCAACGGCTCCTGCACCTTGTCACAACGGTCTGCAACATCCAGTTCAACACAAGCCACAGTGCCCTCATCGACTCGGTGGTCTACGCCCTCCTGCCTTGCGAAGGAACCGCGCCCAGGGCCGTGCACCGGCGTGTGGTCCAGGAAATCGGCGCCTATGCCCGCACCATCAGCTCCTACCCGCTCATCGCCGCCGTGGGCGGCATCGCGCCCCGGGTGGAGGACCTGCCGGGCTCCAGGTCCGAAGCGCTGCAAACGCTGCAGTACCTGCTCCGCCAGCAAGCGGCAGCACCGCGTTCGGGCGGTGCTCAAACCGCCACCGCCGGGCTGTTCGAGGATTACCGGGTTCCGCTGAATCTCTTGAAGATCGGGGCGTTCATCGCCGAAACCGGACTGTCCGACGTGGACGACATCACCAAGATCCAGGCCCACGACGCCGACCAGCAAACTGACTATCTGGACACCCTGCGGGCCTACCTGGCATCGAACGGAAACATCTCCGCCATGGCCGAGCGCCTCCACGTGCACAACAACACCGTCCGCTACCGGGTTTCACGCCTGGCCAAGGACTTCAGCCTCGATCTGGACGACCCCCAAAAGCGGCTCTGGCTCTGGCTGCGCCTCACCACCATGGACCTCGCACCGCAGGCATGACCAAGGCGCCGTCGAAACGCCAGGGCTCAAATCCGGTGGTTGAGCTTGTCGAAACCAGGCCGGGAGCGCCATTCGTCTTCGAGGATCGCGTAGACCAGCTCGGTGGCCCACTGTCCTTTGTAATGCCATTTGTCCACCAGCCGGGCTTCCAACCGCATGCCCAGCCGTTCGCAGAGAGCGGCGGAGGCGGTGTTCAGGGCGTCGAGCCGGGCCTCGATCCGGTGCATTCCCAGTTCCTCGAACCCCAGCTTCAGGACCGCATCCGCGGCCTCGGCCCCGTAGCCCTTGCCCCGCGCGGCCGGCGCCAGGGTCCATCCGACTTCGCCCTGCCCGCGCCCCGGAAGCCACTTCAGCACCACTTCGCCCAGCAGCCCCGGCGATCCCTTCGGTTCGATGGCAAGGCCCACCCAGTCGCCCTCCTTCTCGAAAACGAAGTTGGCGTACTTGCCCACGGACTCCATGGCCTTGGTGTAGCTCTTGGCCTCCCCCGGCAGGAAGCGGGCGGTGCCGGGCAGCGAATGGTAGGCATGGAAGGCGTCCAGGTCCGTACCTTCGAACCGGCGCAGGATCAGCCGCTCGGTGCGGAGGGGCAAAGTGATCTCAGGCATGATCTGAGGCTACCCCGCAGCCGTCCATTGCTCCCCACCGGCCCCCTAGCCTCGCAAGCTCGGCCATGGCACCCTGCCGGCGTGGGCCCAGCGCCGTTTTTGGAGCGCCCAAAAGGGCCGCTACGGAGCAATCGATGAGTGGACGACGGCGGCAGTCGCCTCTGCGATGGCGCGCTCCTCGTCGGTGGGCACCACCAACACCGGGATGACGGAGGCAGCCGTGGAAATCACCCGCGGTTCCTTGGACCGCTGACTGTTCAGGCCGGCGTCGAGCTCTATCCCCAGCGCACGCAGCCTGTCAGTCACCAACGCGCGGAACTGGTGCGAGTTCTCGCCGATCCCCGCCGTGAACACAAGTGCCTTGGCGCCCCCAACGGCCACATGGTAGCCGCCGATGTACTTGGCCAGCCGGTAGGACGTGACCGCCAGCGCCATCGAAGCCTTGGCGTCGCCGGCCTCTGACGCCTCCACCACCGAGCGCATGTCGTTATTCCCGGCGAGCCCCTTCAGCCCCGATTCACGGTTGAGCATGGTGTCGATGTCCTCCGGCGTCCACCCGTTCCGGCCGAGGAATACCAGGATGGAGGGATCGAGGTCGCCGGAGCGGGTGCCCATCACCAGGCCCTCCAGCGGGGTGAAGCCCATGGACGTGTCCACCGAATGTCCGTGGCTGATGGCCGTGACGGAGGCGCCGTTCCCCAGGTGGGCGATCACGCCGTCGAACTCGTCCACAGGCAGATCCAGCAGCGCGGCGGCACGGTGCGTGACGTACTCGTTCGAGGTGCCGTGGAAGCCATAGCGGCGGATGCCGTGGTTCGTGTAGAGCTCGTCCGGGACGGCGTAGCGCCAGGCGTGCTCAGGCAGGGTGCGGTGGAAAGCGGTGTCGAACACGGCCACCTGCGGCAGGTCCGGCCACTTCTTGCTGATGGCGCGGATTCCGAGGACGTTGGCGGGGTTGTGCAGCGGCGCCAGGGGGTTGAGTCGCTCGATGGCGCGGGTGATCTCATTGTCGATCAGCACCGGCTCGGCGAACCGCTCGCCGCCGTGCACCACACGATGACCCACTGCCGCCAACTCGAGATCCCCGAGCTCGGCATGGATCGCGGCGTCTACCTGCTCCAGTGCCTCCGCATGGTCCCGGGGGCCCTCGATTTCGCCGTCGCCATCGCCGCCGTTGCCCATGCCGATCTTCTCGATCAGCCCTTCGGTCAGCACAATGCCGGCGGCCACGTCACGGACCTGGTACTTGAGTGAGGACGAACCGGAATTGATGACGAGCACAAGCATGGGGCCTCCTGAAGCGTTGGTACCGCGGGCATCTAGGACCCACTATAAGTTGCCTTCCGACGTCAGCCGCCGGCGATGTCCCGCAGGGTCTGCACGTGCCCGTCCCAGGTCTTCCGTCCTGCAGCGGTCACGCTCGCCGAAGTCCGCGGCATCTTCCCCGCGAAGCCCTTCCGGATCTTTACGTACCCGGCCTTCTCCAGCACGGCCAGCTGCTTGCTGAGCACGGAATCGCTGACCTGGATGGCGTCCCGCAGGTCCTTGAAGTCCAACGACTCCGCACCTGCCAGTGCCGCCATGATGGAGAAGCGGACGGGCTGATGGATAAGGTCATCGAGCCGGAGGCGGGGATGTTCCGCTGCGGTACTCATGCGCGCAGCTCACGGAAGGCGGCGGCCAGGCCAACTCCGGCAAGTACGACGGCGGCGCTCACGTAGAACCAGATGTTCCCGTCGCGGAAGAGGCTGGCTCCTACGCCCAACGCGATGCCGTACAGAACGAAGTAGGCGATCAGTGACGTCAGGAACCGCCTGGTGTACCCGGCTTTGGTGGACGTCTGGAACATCGGCCAGATGCAGGCTGTTGCCGCTCCCCAGATTCCGACGGCGGTCGCCAGCAGCGGGGCGCCGTACCCGGTGTGGGACACGATCTGCATGCCGATCATCAGCATCGATCCCAGAATGGCCAGGCTGGTGAAAACCATGGCGACAGGCCACGCCGCGGCATTGATGGAGGTGGCGCCGATCGATTGCGCCTTCGCCAGGAGCTCCTGCGCCTCGGCAGGAGTGGGACTTGCCGTTGTCTCGTCCATGACGTTGTTGCCCTTTCGCCGCTGCCGAGTAGTGCATCCATCATAGGAAAGTACTTTCCATTGCGTCAAGTACTTTCCTATATGAAGAAAGGCATTGCGGGCCCTCGGATCAGTGACTTGTTTTTGCGAGTCATTCTCATTAGAGTGATCGACATGCATCTCACTGTGATCAGCTCCCTGGACGCCCTGTGCCGCCAGCAAGCCTGCCAAGACGTGGCCGCGGCCAATCCCGGCGCCGCGGTGGTCCTGCACGACCTGCTGGAAAACGGCGTCGTCATCCGCAGGATCTCCAGCCAGTCCGGGCTCGTTGAGCGCGCCGAGACGCAGCTGGAACACGGATGCCTGAGCTGCACCGTCCGGCTGGACCTGGTGCCCACCATCGAGCGGCTGCTGGAACGCGGGGAGACGCAGGCCATCATCGGGCTCCCGCCGGCGGTATCCGCGGAGGCCGCGATCGGGGCTCTGCGGCGTGGTCTTTCCCGCCCGGTGACGATTGATTCCGCTGTCCTTGCCTGCGCCCCTGACACGCTGGAGGACCACATTTGGGACCACCACACCCTGTTTGAATCCGGGTTCACGCCGGTCCCGGAAGACCAGCGCACCGCGGGCGAATTCCTTATAGGCGAGCTGTCGTTCAATGACACCGTCCTGCTGGCGGAGGTGGACCTGTTTCCAGCCGACCCCGCCCTGCGGGTTCGCGGCGTGCAACTGGTGCGGGAACTGGCTCCGCACGCTGACGTGGTGGAAAACGCCGGCCTCATCCGCCCCGGCCGCCACGACTACCAGGACGCCCTGAGCCGGACGGTCCCCGGTTCGGTGCGGATCCCGGCGTCGTCCTCAATCTCACCGTTCACCACTGTCACGCACCGGGCCCAACGTCCGCTGCACCCTGAGCGGTTCCGGCACGCGCTGGCGTCCCTCGCGGAGGGGTGCTGCTGGTTGCGGGGCCGCCTGTGGATCGCCGCCGCACCGCAGTGCCGGATCGCCATCCAGGGCATCGGCCCGCGTGTCTGGCTGGAAAATACCGGACCGTGGCTGGCAGACCAGGACGCCGGTGCGGCGCCCGATCCCCTCACCCATGTGGACGCCCACCTGGACTGGCATCCGGAACACGGGGACCGCGGAAGCGTGCTGGCCGCGACCGGAGAAGGCATGGACCCGGGGGAAATTGCGCAACTGCTCTCCGCCTGCGAACTCACCGATGCAGAAATGGAGGCCGGGTTCGCCGGGCTGACCGATCCGTTCCAGCTCGACCCCGCCCCGAACTGACCGGCCCCCGGCCTCACACGGCGCCATCCGTCAATCGCCAACCACCACTAAAACAAGGAGCAAGCCCATGAAAGTCAGAAATTCCCTCCGCGCCCTGAAGAAGGTTCCCGGCGCCCAGATCGTCCGACGCCGGGGCCGCACCTTTGTGATCAACAAAAAGAACCCGCGGATGAAGGCCCGCCAGGGCTGAGGCTGCTGACCGGTCCACCCCGCGCCTGCCGTTGCGCCAGCCGCGGCAGGCGCTTAGAGTCGGCGGACACGTTGCACCACGCAGAGAGGGACTTCCATGCCGAACGACACCACTCAGTCCGACAACACCGAACCCGAGACCGCAGAACCCGCCCCCGGCACCGAGCCCAGCGCCGCAGGCTCCGGCACCAAGGATCCCACCGCCGTCGAGGGTTCCAACCCGGCCCTGGACGACACTGGAAGCCCCAAAGCCGACGAGGTGGGTGACGCCCCTGAGCAGCCCGAGGATCCGCAAAACCTGGACCTCACGCCCGAAGGACTCTCCGATGAGCCGGCCAAGCAGGAGGACCCGGACAGCGTGGCGAAGCCGGAAAACAGCTAGGGCCACCTTCAACCTCCGCGAGATGGCACTTCGCGGCAGTGTTTTCGAGAAACATTGCCGCGAAGTGCAATCTCGCTGCTTACCGTCCGGGGCCCTCAACCGCCGGGTCCACTGCCTCCACGGAGATAAGAACGATCCCGAGGTCCCGGACCTTCATCAGCACCCCATGCAGCGCTGCCTGGTCAGCGACGAATCCGCAGAGACTGGTGGCGCCGTCGCTTTCGCGGGTCAGCGTGAGGTCATCGAACCAGGCGGACCAGTGCTGGTCCAGGTGCCCACCGATACGAATCCGGTATTGGGTGGGCACCTGGTGTTCTGGGGACGCAGTCATGAGGTTCTCACCCGGCAATCGCGGGGACCAGGACGAGGGCCGGCTGTGCGAACGGCACCCACCCGGTAGGCCGGGCCGGCCGGGTGGCTGCCCGGATTGTCACTGGGCTCCTTCCGGATGGACCGGCGAACCGACGATGCCGTGCACGGTCCGGTCAGCCGGGGTGCGCAGCCCGCTCCACAGTGAGTACCCCAGGCCGATCAGGGCCACACCGATGGGCACGGCGAACAGCCTGTCGTTGATCTGCGGCAGCAGCGGGAGGGCCAGAGTTGCCACGGACCCGGCGGCGAGCAGTGCCGCGGCCCAACGGGCGAGCACCTTGGCGCGGAAGAGTGCGATGCCGAAGAGGAGGCCGCCACCCAGGAAAGTGATCGCGGAGGCCAGGTTCAGGCCCACCATGAGGCCGATGTCGCCGCTCACAGGGTCCCCCATGACCGTGGCAAAAACGTCGTTGACGTAGCCGGGCGCACTGCGGGCAAGGGTTGGCAGGACAACCGCCCCGATGACTTCCATGCTGATCATGATGAGGTAGCCGGCACCAAACACGAGGTAGCCCACCAGCCCCAGCACTCCGGCCTTTGTCACCTGGCGCAGATACATGCCGGTGATGCCGATGAGTGACAGGCCGGCCATAAACACCTTCAGGGTTTGGCGGACCGTGTACTCGGTAGTGGTGGCGAACTCTGCATCCAACTGGGGGTGGTTGATCTGGACGCCGATGAACAGCAGGCCTGCTGCGGCCGCGGACAGGCCCGCCCAGCGGGTGAGTTTGGTGGTGGTGATGGACATGTCTGGCTCCCTGAGTTTGAGTTGCGGCGGCGTGGCGCTGCCGGATAACTCCAAGGTAGGGACCAGCGGGGTGAGCCGGCGTCACCCGATGATGTGACTGACGGGGTGAAACCTGGTGGGCCGGTTACATCAGGCCGCGGTCGCGCGCACGGCGCACTGCCGCCCGGCGGCTGGTGACGCCGAGCTTGGTGAAGATGTGTTTGGTGTGCGTGCGCAGCGTGTTGTGCGAGATGAACAGCGCGCGGGCGATCTCCGGCCCGCTCAGTTCGCTGTCGAGGAGCCTGAGGACCTGCAGCTCCCGCTCACTCAGCGGGTCAACGTCCGACGGCGGCCGCTCCCCCGGGTGGGAAGGTTTCGGTTGCGGAGCCTCACCCAGGCTGAGCAGGCGGCGGGCGCGGTCCCGGACGCGGGCGGCAGCGCCGCCGTCGTGCATTGCCTCACGCGCTGCTTCAGACATAGCCTCACGCAGCAACTCAACCATGGGCGGCCCTTCGTCCAGGAACAGCCGCACGTACTCATCAGGTTCGGGCGGGTCAGCCAACGCCGAGCCGAGCGACTCCAGCGCCTGGCGGCGCTCGCCCAGCACGTCCTGCGCCAGAGCCTGCAGCATGCGGATCTCCACCACGCTGCCCGCACGTCCGGATGCTAAGGCCAGGGCGAGAAGCCGGTCCAGCAGGTCAACTGCGCCTCCAGCTGCGCCGTCCGGGTGGGCCCGCTGCTGTGCAATCAGCAGCCGCGCCAACGTGAGGTGGCTGTATTCGTTCATGTAGCTTGCCTCATCGGTGATAGAGATCCCGTGTGCACTCGCCCAGCCGGCGGCCTCGGACAAGTTGCCCTGGCGTACCCAGACCCTGGCTTTGATTGCCGGGATGGGGCGCACCTCCGGGAAGAACCCCGGCCGGAAAAGCTGCTCCGCCTGGTCCAGGTAGCTGATGGCACGGTCAGGGTCTCCCTCATCCTGGGCCACCAGCCCCATCGCCGCGAACCACCGGTAACGGCTTTCGGTCATGGGCCCGCGTTCTACGAACATCGCGGCGGTTTCGAGGTGCCTCTTGGCGTCGGCGAGGTCTCCGGCCTGCCGCGAGATTTCGCTCAGCCCCACGTGCAGCTCGGCGCTTGCCCGCACCATGGAGTCACCCCGGGCATCGGCCAACCGCAGCGCGTTCTCGCAAATCCGGCGCGCCTCGCCGGGCCGGCCTGCCGCAAGCCACATGTCGGCGAGCACCACAGTGCTGCTGAGCTCGTCCAGCAGGTTTCCGGCCGCGTGCAGATTTGCAACAGCCTCCGTAAACGTCTGCAGCGCGCCCGGCACATCGCCGTCCGCCCAGGCCGCAAGCCCCAGGAAGCCGGCCGCCGCTCCGCGTGCAAGATGGTCGTCCGGGCCGGCAAGGTCAAATGCGTACCGGGCGTAGGCCGCCGTGCCTGCCACATCGCCCCTTGCTTGCACGAGCGAAGCGCGGTAGACGGCGATGGTCGCCGGCACTGTCTGGACTTCTTCGGTATCTGCCCAGGGCGGAGCCGGGCCGTCCGGCGCCGCCACGAGCGCGCGTTCCGCTTCCGCCAGCGCGCGTTCCGCGTCCTCGAGCCGCGTCGCCGCCCCGGGGAGGTCTCCGGACACCAGAAGAAGACCGCCGTAGAAGACGCTGAGCACCGGGCTGCGCCGGATGGCGGCGTCGGGAAGCTCCTTCAGCCAGCCGAACAGCACGGCGTCCTGGCGGCTGCGCCGGAGCATCGGCACCGCCAGCTCCACCAGGTGCGCGGCGCGGTCAAAGTCGTGGCCGGCCAACGCGTGCCGGACGGCGTCCTCGGTGTGGTCATGGGACTCATGCCAGCGGCTGGCGCGCTGATGCAGCAGCGGAATCTGTCCGGGCTGCTCGCTGAGCAGGCGCCCCCGCAGGACGTCAGCGAAGAGGTGGTGGTAGCGGTACCACTCGCGCTGGTCATCCAGCGGGATGACGAAGAGATTGGCGCGCTCCAGGGTCACGAGCATGCTGCTCCCGCCCTCCCTGCCGGTGACGGCATCACAGAGCGGCCCGGTGAGCCTGTCGAGCACGGCGGTCTGCAGCAGGAAACTGCGGACGGCTTCCGGCTGGTGCTGCAACACCTCCTCCACCAGGTAGTCCACGATGTAGCGGTCGTTCCCGGCGAAGCGCTCGATGAATCCGGCCGCGTCGTCACGCCCCTTGAGCGAGAGCGCGGCGAGCTGAAGCGCCGCGATCCAGCCCTCCGTCCGCTGGTCCAACGTCGACACGTGCCCGGCGGCCAGATCCAGTCCTGCCACGTCGTTGAGGTAGGCAGCGGTCTCGTCAGGGGTAAACCGCAGATCCGCGGCGCGGATCTCCACCAACTCGCCCCTCACCCGCCAGCGGGACAGTGGCAGCTCGGGGTCGGACCGGGTGCTCACCACCACATGCACCTGCGGCGGAAGGTGCTCCAGGAAGTAGGCCATGCCGGTGCCGACGGCGTGGCTGTCCACCGTGTGGTAGTCGTCCAGCACCAGCCATACGTCCTTTGGCACGGCCGCGAGGTCGTTCACGAGGGCGGTGAGTACAAGCTCGGTTGCCAAGGGCGGGGACGCGATCAGCTCCAACACCGAGGAGCCGACGCCGGGCACCGCGCTCTGGAGCGACGTGACAACGCAGGTCCAGAATGAGGCCGGCTCGCTGTCCGCCGGATCCAGGGAGAGCCAGGCCACGCACCGGTCCTGGCCGGCTGCTTCACCAAACCAGTCGGCCAGGAGCGCGGTCTTCCCGAATCCGGCCGGTGCGGACAGCAGCGTCAGCCCGGAATCCGCTCCGAGGCGCAGCTTCTCCCTCAGCCGTGGGCGCACCACAAAACCCCGTCGCGGCGCGGGGACATAAAGCTTGGTGGCCATCATCGAACGTGTCATGGGATCCCGTTCCAGCCTAGGCGACGGCGGCACCCCACCCGGGTGCCGCCGTCGGACGTTAATTTCAACCTCCGCGAGATGGCATTTCGCGGCAGTGTTTTCGAAAGACATTGCCGCGAAGTGCCATCTCGTTGCTAAGGAACCGGCACCTGCGCCTGGATGGCCGTGATGGCCACCGTGTTGACGATGTCCTCCACGGTGCAGCCGCGCGAGAGGTCGTTGACCGGCTTGCGCAGGCCCTGCAGGACGGGCCCGACGGCGACCGCGCCCGAGCTCTGCTGCACCGCCTTGTACGTGTTGTTGCCGGTGTTCAGGTCCGGGAAGATGAATACGGTCGCCTGCCCGGCCACGGATGAGCCGGGCATTTTCGAGGCCGCGATGGAGGCGTCCACGGCGGCGTCGTACTGGATGGGGCCTTCGACGGCGAGATCCGGGCGGCGCGCACGCACCAGTTCGGTGGCCTGCCGGACTTCGTCCACGGCCTCGCCGGAGCCCGAGCCGCCGGTGGAGTAGGACAGCATGGCCACGCGCGGCTCCACCCCGAACTGCACCGCGGTTTCGGCCGAGGCGAGCGCGATGTCCGCGAGTTGCTCCACGTTGGGGTCCGGATTCACGGCGCAGTCGCCATAGACCAGCACCCGGTCCGGCATGAGCATCAGGAACACGGAGGACACGATCTTCACGCCGTCGCGCGTTTTGACGAATTCCAGCGCGGGGCGGATGGTGTGCGCCGTGGTGTGCGCGGCGCCGGACACCATTCCGTCCACCACGCCCAGCTGGACCATCATGGTGCCGAAGTAGCTGCCGTCCTGCATGATTTCCAGCGCTTTGGGCAGGTCCACGCCCTTGTGCGCCCGCAGCTCCGCGTACTTCTCCGCGAACCCCTGCCGCAGCTCCGAGGTGGAAGGGTCCACGATATTGATCCCGGCGAGGTCGATGCCGTTGGCCGCCGCCAGCTCCCGGACCTGCGAATCGGGCCCCAGCAGGGTGAGGTCGCAGACGTCGCGGCGGTGCAGGATTTCGGCGGCCTGCAGGATCCGGACGTCCGTTCCCTCCGGCAGTACCACGTGCCGGCGCTGCCCCCTAGCCCGTTCGATCAGGTCATGCAGGAACCGCAGCGGGGTCATCCGTTCCAGGCGCGGCAGGTGGAGGCGCTCCACCAGCTCAGCCTCATCCACCCGCCTGGACCACAGGCCCAGCGCGGAGGCCACCTTGCGGCGGTGCCCGGACCAGATCTCACTGCGGACCTCGGAGACCCGCTTGGCGGTGGTGTACGTGTCCTCGCTGGCCGCAAACACGGGGAAGGGAGCCTGCGCCAGGAGCGGGTAAATGTTGGCGTCCGGGGACAGTCCGCCGGTCAGGATCAGCGCCGACGGCACCGGGAATTCCGGCGAGAACGACGACGCCAGGCACGCAACCATCACGTCCGCGCGGTCGCCGGGAACGATCACGAGGGCGCCCTCGTCCAGCACGTTCAGGAAATTGCCCACGTTCATGGCCGCCACCTTGATGTCCCGCACGTCGCGTTCCATGTCCGCAAGACCGGCGATCTGCCGCACGCCCAGGGCCGTAGCTACCTCGCCCGTGGTGGGCCGGGCGATCTCCTCAAGCTCCGGCAGGACGTACACCGGCCGGTTGGATGCGCCGGGCTTGATGGCGGCCGCGATTTCCTCGACCAAGTCCGGGTCCGCCCGGTTCACCATGATGGCCAGCAGCGTGCACTTCTCCGCCACCAGCTCCTTGCGGGCAACCTCGACGGCGGCCGCAGCCTCGGCAACACTGAGCCCCCTGGCGCCCACCACGGCAACCACCGGCGCGGCCAGGTTGTTGGCCAGCCGGGCGTTGAGGTCAAATTCGACGGCGGCGTCCTGGCCGGTGAGGTCCGTCCCCTCCACGATCACCACGTCACAATGCTTGGCGATCTCGGCGAAGATCTCCACGCAGCGGGCATCGATGTCCTCGCGTTTTCCGTCTGCCAAGAGGGCCCGCACTTCGGCGGACGTCAGGCCGCCGCGGCACCGGTCGTCGTCGAGCGCGAAGCGTGATTTCATCAGCGCCACCATGGGGTCATCGGCGGCATCCGGGCCGTGGACCACCGGTTTGAAGAACCCGATCCGGTCCGCATGCCGGTGGAGCGTGTCCGCGAGGCCCAGGGCCACGAGCGATTTGCCCGATCCCGGGGTGGTCGCGCTGACGTAGATGCCTTTGGCCATGGTCCGCCCTTTGCTGTGCGTGGTGCCGGTCCCTCCATCCTTGCACTTCCCTGGCGGGCTGAGGCGGCCAGGGCTCTGCGCCGGGCGCCAGGCCCCACGAGATGGCACTTGGTGGCAATGCCCGAGGTCGCGACGGCCGCCAATGTCATCTCGCGGAGTGGCCCAGGCCTTGACACCGGACCCGCATCTGGGATTACCTAATGAACATTCGGTAAATAAAGCTGGAGGCAATGACGCATGGCTGAAGCAGCACTCTCCGGGGCCACCCACCCCATCCTGGAAAACGACTACGCCTCCGAATGGATGGGCATCGAAGTCCTTGCCGTCAGCGACGGGCACGCCACTATCCGCATGACTCTCCGGCAGGAAATGCTCAACGGCTTCGGCATGGCCCACGGCGGAATGATCTTCGCCTTCGCCGACTCCGCCTTTGCCCTGGCCTGTAATCCGGTGAATCCGACGCCGGAAGAGGCCAACAACATCACGGTTGCCGCCGGCGTCGACATCAACTTCCTGAAGCCGGCCTACCGCGGCCAGGTGATCACCGCCGTCGCGGACCGCCGGTCCGGCTCGGGCCGCAGCGGCCTGTATGACATCCAGATTTTCGCGGCCGACGCCGGTGCGCAGCCCGATTCGCTACCCAGTTCCGGCACGCCCGGTGAACTCATCGCCGAGTTCCGCGGACGCAGCCGCACCATTCCCAAGAAGTAGGAAACCATGACCCTCCACGCCCCCGAAACCCCCACTCCGCAGGCCAACCACCAGGCCAACGCAGCCGCCGATCCCATCCTGGACCGCGAGGAAACCATCTCCCGCGACGAACTCGAAGCCCTCCAACTCACCCGCCTGCAGCACACGGTGGCCTACGCCTACGACCGCGTGCCGCTGTACAAGCGCAAGTTCGACGACGCCGGCATCCACCCCACGGACCTGCGCGAGCTCAGCGATCTGGGCAACTTCCCGTTCACCACCAAGGAAGACCTGCGCGCCGAGTACCCCTTCGGCATGTTCGCCGTGCCGCAGCGCGAAGTAGCCCGCGTGCACGCAAGCTCGGGCACCACGGGCCGGCCCACCGTCGTCGGGTACACCAAGCAGGACCTGGCCGACTGGGCCAAACTCGTAGCCCGCTGCCTCCGCGCGTCAGGCGTCCGGCCCGGCATGAAGGTCCATAACGCCTACGGTTACGGCCTGTTCACCGGCGGCCTGGGCGCGCACGCCGGCGCCGAGGCACTGGGCTGCACTGTCATCCCGATGTCCGGCGGGCAGACTGAACGTCAGATCCAGCTCATCCAGGACTTCGCGCCGGACGCCATCCTGGCCACACCGACCTACCTGCTCACCATCGCCGATGCCATGGCGCACATGGGCATCGACCCGACGTCGACCTCCCTTAAGTACGCCGTCCTGGGCGCCGAGCCGTGGACGCAGGAGATGCGGCACGAACTCGAAGTCACCATGAACATCAAGGCCTGCGACATCTACGGCCTCTCCGAAGTGATGGGCCCTGGCGTCGCCGGCGAGGCCGTGGAAACCCAGGACGGCAGCCACATCTGGGAGGACCACTTCCGCCCCGAAATCATCGACGCGTTCAATCCCGTAGTGGGCAAGGAAAACGTGCTGCGCGACGGCGAACACGGCGAGCTGGTGTTCACCTCGCTCACCAAGGAAGCCCTGCCGATCATCCGCTACCGCACCAAGGACCTCACCCGCCTCCTGCCCGGCACCGCCCGCCCCGCCCACCGCCGGATGGGCCGCATCACCGGCCGCAGCGACGACATGATAATCCTGCGCGGCGTGAACCTGTTCCCGTCCCAGATCGAGGAGATCGCGCTGCGCATCCCCGAACTCAGCCCGCACTTCCAGCTCGAACTCACCCGCCCCGAGGGCCAGCGGATGGACCAACTGACGGTCAGGATCGAACGCCGGGACGCCGTGACAACGGAGCAGAGCACGACGGCGGGGCGCACCTTGCAGGAGCAGATCAAGATCCACGTGGGTTCTTCGTGCGCCGTTGACGTGGTGGAACCGGGCTCGCTGGAGCGGTCGAACGGCAAGCTGCGGCGGATCTACGACCTGCGGCCCAAGGCATAGCCCGCACCATCTTCCTGCGCGAGCGGACACTTTGCCCCACACCCCTTGAAGCGCGAACTGGCAGCTAATGCCCTCAAATCCGGGGATTTGAGGGCATCTGCTGCCAGTTCGCGCTGCGTATGTGGTGCGCGGGTTCACAGGCGTCTCAAGGGCCTCAAATGTCCGTTCGCGCCGACCGCTGGCATACCGTTGGCAACTAGTTGCCTATTGCTGCAACCGGTTGCCTGATCTTGCTTTTCTGGCTAGGGTAGGGACCGCGCCGACGGAGCCGTGGGCGCTGTCTCAGAACAGGAAAAGCAATGATGCATAGCCCCTTGCCTACGGGTACTCAGACACACGGTGCACTCCACCCGCCTGCCGTCACCAAGACCGAGCTGCGGCGGGCCCGCTGGGCCGGGTTCATCGGCACAGTCCTGGAAAACTACGACATGGTTGTCTACGGTGTGGGCACTGCCATCATCTTCAACACCCTGTTCTTCCCCAATGTCTCCCCTGCGGTGGGCTTCATCGCCAGCTTCGGTGCTTACGCCGTCGGCTTCATTGCCCGGCCCCTGGGCGGCCTGTTCTTCTCCCGCTACGGTGACAGGATCGGCCGCAAGTTCGTCCTTGTGGCCACTCTGGCCCTGATGGGCACCGCAACCTTTGCCATGGGCCTGCTCCCCACGTACGAATCCGTGGGCATCCTGGCTCCGATCCTCCTGACCGTCCTGCGGTTCATCCAGGGCTTCGGCGGTGGCGCGGAAATGGCCAGCGCTGTGGTGCTGCTGGCTGAATATGCACCCAAGGGCAAGCGTGGAGCCATGACCTCGCTGGTATGGGCCGGCGCGGCAGTTGGCTCCGTTTTCGGTTCCGGCGCATGGATCCTGGTCCAGCTCCTGCCGCGCGAAGACCTGGAGTCCTGGGGCTGGCGCCTGGTGTTCCTTTCCAGCGCCCTGGTGACTGTCGCCGCCTACCTGATCCGCCGCAACATGAAGGAGTCCCCGGTCTTCACCGAGCTCAAGAAGGAACACGTCGAGGCCGCTTCCCCGGTCTCGGAGGTGCTGAAGAAGGGCCGCCGGCCGCTGCGCCAGGTGTTCCTCATCAACATGGGCACGCACGCGCACTCGTACATTTACCAGGCGTTCCTGGGCACGTTCCTGATCTCCGTGGTCAACATCGACAAGGCCCTCATCCCCCAGATGCTGGCCATGGGCGGACTCTTCGCCATCCCCGCCGCGCTGATCGCAGGCCGCGCCACCGACCGCTGGGGCCGCAAGCCGGTGAACGTGTTCATCCTCAGCTTCCTCTTCCTGTTCTCCTTCCCGGCGTTCTGGCTCAGCAGCACGGGCAACGTCTGGCTGATCGCCCTGGTCTATGCCGTGGGCTTCACCTTCGCTGTTGAGGGCGGCATTGCGGCCCAGTCGGCCATGTACGCCGAACTTTTCGGCTCGAAGTACCGCTACGCCGGCGTAGCCATTGCCCGTGAGTTCTCGGCGATCCTTGGGGGCGGCATCGCGCCCATCATCTGCTCGGCACTGCTGGCCTGGGCCACCAATTCCTACTGGCCCATCGCCGTCTACATGATGATCATTGTGGGCATCTCGCTGTTCCAGGCCATCAAGACCCCGGAGACCAAGGACCGCGACCTCACGCTGGAAGAAAACGCCAGCTAAGCGCGAACGGACACTTGGGGCCCTGGCCTCCCGTCCACCCCTGCTCCAGACAGTTCACCTCTTCTCCAGACAGGCGGCGGCCCACCACGGTGGGCCGCCGCTTTTGTATGTCGCATGTGGTCGGGCTGCGCCGCTGCAGGAATTACCGAACGTTCATGGGAAAATAGCCGGTATGCCCACTACAGCAGCCCCCAACAAGCGCGGCCGTCCCGGTTACGACCAGCAGTCGGTGCTGCTCATCGCCGTCGACGTCTTCAACCGGCATGGCTATGATGCCACTTCCATGGGCATCCTCGCCGAGAACCTGGGCATCTCGAAATCGGCCATCTACCACCACGTGCCGTCCAAGGGAGACCTCCTGAAGCTCGCGCTCGACCATGCGCTGGGCGGCCTGGAATCGATCCTGGAACAGCCCGGAGCGCAAAGCGGCGCGGCGGATGCGCGGCTGGAATTTGTCCTGCGGCAGACCGTGGCGGTACTGGTGGAGCGGCTGCCGTTTGTCACGCTGCTCCTGCGGTTGCGGGGCAATACTGACATTGAGCGCGACGCCCTGGAACGCCGTCGCGCGTTTGATCACGAGGTGGCCGCCCTCATTTCCGCGGCCCGCGACGAAGGCTCGCTGCGCCAGGACATCGATCCCCGCACCGTCACGCGCCTGCTGTTCGGCACCATCAACTCAATCGTGGAATGGTACAAACCGGGCGGCTCCCTCACACCGGAAAAACTGGCCGACGACGTCATCACCATCGCGTTCGACGGGCTCCACGCGCAGCACTAATCAGCTGCTGTGCGTCAGAGCTGGTGAGACGGTCAGAGCTGGTATTCGGCTTGCATACCCAACGTCTCGTGAACGCAGAGGATGTTGTGCTCCGTGTCCATAAACCAGGCGCACTTCTCGGAGTCCGTAGTGCAGATGTGGTTCTCGGTCTTCAGGTTGGGCAGGTCATAGTCCTGGAACCGGACGCCCCTGGCCTCCATGTCCTGCACGATCCGCTCAATGTCACGCACCTCGAAACTGAGGGCTGTGTGCTCGGAGTGTTTCCCATCCGAGACCGGCAACAACTGCAGCATCGGGCCGCCGTTGCTACCGAGTAATTCGCTTCCATCGTCTGTCATTCCGCGGTGCGGGAGGCCCAGTTTTTCGGTGTAGAAACTGCGGGCGCGCGCTGCATCATCGACGGGCAGGATGGTTCTGGCTGTGTTCATGGCTAGGTTCATTTGGCCACCTCCTACGGTGGAAATTTTACGCCGGGGCAACCCGGAAAGATCCAAACGCTCTCTCACTTCCTGCGGGAAAAACCCCAACGCTCTCTCACCAGGTGCGAGAGCGTTGAGGAAAAACGTGTAGGAAGTGAGAGAGCGTCCGGGGGTTACTTTTCGACGAGGGTGAGGACGTCGTAGGTAGCCACGATCTCGTCGTTCTGGTTGGTCAGCAGCGCGTCCCAGGCCACCTCGCCGTACTCGTCGGTTTCGCGCGGCGTGATCTTCTTGGCCGTGAGAGTGACCCGGATGGAATCCCCGGCAGCCACAGGCGTGATGAAGCGGAGGTTCTCCAGGCCGTAGTTGGCCAGGACCGGACCCGGCGCAGGGTCCACAAACAGTCCGGCGGCCCAGCTCAGCAGCAGATACCCGTGCGCCACAATCCCCGGGAAGAACGGGTTGGCTTCCGCCGCTTCCTGGTTGGTGTGCGCGTAGAACGTATCGCCGGTGGAGTTGGCGAACGCCGTGATGTCCTCGAGCCTGACCTGGCGCAGCCCGGACCGGACGGCGTCGCCGATCCGCAAGGTCGCCAGGGACTTCCGGAACGGGTGCGTCCCCTCGGTCTCCACCGTGAAGTTCCGGTCCGCCCCGGTGTGCCAGAGGCCGGTGACGGCGGTGAGCATGTTGGGCGAACCCTGGATGGCGGTGCGCTGCATGTGGTGCATGACCGAGCGGATGCCGCCCAGCTCCTCGCCGCCGCCGGCCCGGCCGGGGCCGCCGTGGACCAGATGCGGCACGGGGGAACCGTGGCCGGTGGAGCTGCGGGCGTCCTCGCGGTTGAGCATCAGGACGCGGCCGTGGTGGGCGGCGATCCCGGTGACGAGTTCGCGGGCTACGGCAGGATCGTTCGTGCACACCGATGCCACGAGGGAGCCGGCACCCCGGGCGGCGAGGCGGACGGCGTCGGGCAGGTCCTTGTATCCGATCACCGAGGCCACCGGGCCGAACGCCTCCAGCGAGTGGATCGCGTCAGCCTCTGCGTCAGCCCAGCTCAGCACCACCGGCGACATAAAGGCGCCAGCATCCACCACGCCCGTGGCACCGCCGGCAGAGGTGACCGACGGCGAATCGAGCGTTCCGTACGCAAGCTCACCGCCGGCGTCGAGCATTGACTGCACCGCGGCACGAACGTCGGCGAGCTGCTCAAGCGACGCCAAAGCGCCCATGGTGACGCCGTCGGCGCGGGGATCCCCCAGCACCACACGCTCGTCCACGCGCTTTCCGACGGCGGCGATCACCGCCTGCACCAAGGCCTGCGGGACGATGGCGCGGCGGATGGATGTGCATTTCTGGCCCGCCTTGACCGTCATTTCGGTGACCACTGACTTGATGAAGGCGTCGAATTCCGGGGTGCCCTCCACCGCGTCCGGACCCAGGATGGCGGCATTGAGGGAGTCCGTTTCGGACGTGAACCGGACGCCGCCCTGCACCACGTTGGGATGCGATTTCAGGGACAGTGCGGTGGACGCGGAGCCGGTGAAAGCCACCAGGTCGCGGTAGTCCAGCACGTCCAGGAGGCCGCGGACGGAGCCGGAAATCAGCTGCAGCGAGCCCTTCGGCAGGATGTTGGATTCGATGATCGCCTTCACCACGGCCGCGGCCACGTACCCGGTGGGGGTGGCCGGCTTGACGATGGTTGGGACCCCGGCGATGAAGGCGGGCGCGAGTTTCTCCAGCATGCCCCAGACCGGGAAGTTGAACGCGTTGATCTGCACCGCGACGCCCGGGATACGCGTATAGATGTGCTCGGCCACGAACGAACCGTCCTTGGACAACACCTCCATAGGGCCGTCCACCACCACCTGCGAATTGGGCAGCTCGCGCCGGCCCTTGGAGCCGAACGTGAAGAGGACGCCGATGCCGCCGTCGATGTCGACCATCGAGTCGATCTTGGTGGCACCGGTCTGGGCCGAAAACGTGTAGAAATGCTCGCGCCGGGCGTTCAGGTACTGCGCCAGCTCCTTGAGTTTCAGCGCGCGCTGGTGGAAGGTCAGCTTTCCCAGTTCCGCCTGTCCCGTGGTGCGGCCGTAATCCACGACGGCGGAAAGGTCCAGGCCGTCGGTGCTCACCTTGGCCAGGATTTCCCCGGTGCTCGCATCCCGCACGGGGACGGCGGAAGCTGCCGAACCGTCGTCGGGAGTCCACCAGGAATCCTGGATGAAACTGGGAACGGTCTGGACGGTGTCGACTGTAGCTTCGGCAGTGGTGGTCATCGTTGACGGGTCCTTCCAACACGGGGACAAAACGGGGCCAAGGCTTTACTGACCGTCCGTTCGGTAATATGTCTACAGTACATGACTGTGCTGTACTGCACACTGGAAGTTCCGCCTCGCCAAAGGAGACCCATGACCGCCCTATCCCCGGAATCCGCTGCGCCGGACGCCACTACGCCGGATGCCACTGCCCATGGGGGCACTGTTCACGGCACCACTGTTCACGGCACCACCCCGTGGAAGATCGTCCTCGGTGAGCTCGACGAGAAGATGGGCGTGAAAATCCTCGAGGAATCGGTGGAGCGCGTGGTGGCGACGATGCCTGTGGAGGGCAACAGGCAGTCGTTCGGGTTGCTGCACGGCGGCGCGTCCCTGGCAGTGGGCGAGGCGGTGGGCTCCTGGGCGGCCGTGATCCACGCCAGCACGTTGGGGAAAACTGCCGTGGGAGTGGACGTTTCCGCGACGCACCACCGCTCCGCGCGCGCGGGCCAGATCACCATCACCGCCACACCCATCCACCTCGGCGGCACCCTGACCACGCACGAGGTCCTGATCACCAACGACGCCGGCCAGCGCCTCTGCACGCTGCGCATCACCAACCTGCTGATGAAGCCGAAGAAGTAGAGCGTCCGCCCTCCGGTTGCCCTATCACTTAACGTCGCCATTCCACGCTGATGACGACGATAAGTGATAGATCAACTTGGGGTGAGGTGCTGCCGCTTCCGCCGCTTCGCCAACACCAGGAACACACCGCCGACGGCGAGCGCACCAGCAGCCAGTCCGGCGAACAGAATCAACCCGGACGCGCCGGTATTGGCCAGGCTTGGCGCCCTGCTGTCACCAAGCGGACGTACGACGGCGGCGCTGTCACCTGCCGGAGTCACTGCACCGTTCGCGGCTGGTACCTCAGCCGGAGGCACGGACTGCGGGGTCTGCTGGGTGGGCTGACTGACCGGGGCGAACTCGAAGGCCGCGGCACCGGATGTGCTGAAGCCATTGACCGTTTCGGCCGTGAAACGCAGCGGACCGGCCACAGCGGGGGCAGCAAAGGACCACGCACCGCCGTCATCCACAGGAACCTCAAGGGGAGCCTGTCCACTCACGGTGATCCTGACCTTCGAACCCGCCGCGACGGCCGACGCCGGAGCTGCGGCAACCGTGCCGGTGACAGTCTGTCCGGCGTCGAATGTTGCCCCCGGAGCGGGCGACATCACCGTCGGTTTGTTGAGGAAGAGTTCCAGCTGGTAGCCGGGCAACACCGCCAATGAGTCTTCCAAAGTGGCGGCGATGGCGAAGTTCTTGACGAAGTTGCCATTCTCATCCGGAGTGTCCCCGGCCGAGTGCGTGCCCACCGCGTAGTTCCCGCTGACCCAGGGCCCGCCGGAATCTCCGCCGCTGGACTGGACGTCGAAGGACAGGAAACCGTTGAACGCCCTCAAATCGGTCGGTGCCGCGGTGATGCCCTGGACCACGTAGATTCCCACCTCGTCGATGGTTCCGCAGGACCATGCTGATGTGCGGCCGGAGCGGCAGACCGGCATTCCTATGACCGGAGCGGCCGCCCCGATGACCTTGACGTCCGGACCCGGCTCAGACGCATTCCCCCACGTACTGGCGGCCGGCAGTGGGTCGAGGTCTGCACGAAGTTCCTCAATAACGGCGATGTCCGTTCCGACGTTGCCGGGGTTGGTCAGATCCAGCGGACTCGGGACGGCGCTGTTCCCAGGTCCGCCGAACTGGTTGAAACCGAACCTTCCGAGCAGCCCGGCAGGCACTCCCTGGAATTGAAGCGTGGCCGATTTTGCGGCGCCGTCGTGGGCGCAGTGTCCGGCTGTGAGGACTGCGGGCAGCCCCGCGGGGTCAAACGCCGAGAAACCTGTGGAGCAGATGATGCCGTTGTCAGCGGCGTAACCCAAACCTCCGGGGACGTCCGCCTCGGGCACGATTGCAGCCCCGGCGTCGAGTTCCACGTTGGCGTAGCGGGCCACAAACTCGGCGGGCGAGATCTTGCCGTCCGTGTTGGGGCTGGTGAGGCTCGGGCTGACGGAGCCCGGGCCGGCGTTTCCGGCGTTGGCCGGATCAGGCACCGTGGCCTCGGACCCGTTGATTCCGCCCGTGCGGACAACGAACCTGCTACCGGTGTAGGCCACGGCCTGCAACCCGGACGCGCCCACGTCGCGGAGGTACGCCTGGTACAACTCCTGGGTGCTCTGGGCCAGTTCGGTGCCGGCCGGCGTGTCGGTTCCCTCCGCAGGAGCGTTCGACGGCGGCACGGCGGGTGGGGCTTCAAGGGTGACGGCGGGGATGGTCACGCTGAGCCGGGCCACCTCCGCTTCCAGCGCGGCCCCGGAGCCGGCAACCAGAATACTGCCGTCGTGGAGCCGGGTTCCGAGGTAGCCCGGAATGTCCTTCAGGGCCGCCGCCGCGTCCGCGGCCTGCTTGCCCAACTGGCCCGCGGCGGCGAAGTCCTCGGGGGTGAGGCCAAGATCGCGCAGGGCAGCTTCACGAAGTCCGGCGTCGCTGGGTTTCGCGTCGCTAGTCTGCACGTCACCGGGCTGCACGTCACTGACTCCGGAACCACCCGCCGTCGGGCTTTCCGAAACCGGCGGCGGCTCAACAGCCGGCTGTTCAACAGCCCATGCGGGCACTGCCCCGAGCACCACGGAAAGTGCCACTCCGGCAGCCGCTGCTGCTGCAAATACGCGTTTCAAACTGTGTGCCGTCGCTTTCGTTCTATTCATCTGTGCCGCTCCGCCGTGCCATGTACGCGGCGACCACCGCAGCCAGGCACGTAACTGCCCCGCCCACCATCAGGAAGATCTGGCCCGGGAGCCACTCGCCGTCGACGGTCCCGTCGCCGAGCCCGAAGTTCTCGTCCGTAGTTCCGAAATCTGACGCGAGGACGGCCCAGAACGGCCCGGCGATAAGCATCAACACTCCTGCCACCGCGAGCGACGCCGCCACATACTTCATGGCATTCATGGCGCCACCCGGCTGCCGAGCAAGCTCAGGACGGCGCCCAGTTCGGCCTCGGACAGGCCGTTGCGCAGCAGGAAGGTGCGTGTGTCCAGCTCCCGGACAAACTCCACCACCGTCCGGCCTCGCCGCTCAAGCAGGGGTGTCAGTTCAGCGCCGTCGATGTAGCGTTCGCCCGCGTGGGGCGGGCCGTGCGTCCGGAAGCGTTCGTTGATGCCGCGGGCGGCTTTGGCGTAGCCGTCCGCAATGAGCTGGTCAGGGTCGCCGGCAAGGTCCTGCAGCATGGCCGCGACCATTCCGCTGCGGTCCCGGCCCGCTGCGCAGTGAACGACGACGGCGCCGGCCTCGGCTGCCGCGACAGCGCGGAACACCGCCACGAACTTCGCCGGGTAGAGCCGGACATTGTGCAGATAGTGGGCGGGATCGTTGAGGTACGGTCCGCAGACGGCAGTAAACCTCGGATCATCAGGTTCTTCTGTGGGCGCCGAGACGATCCCGACGCCGGACCACGCCGATTCAGCCACGGCAGGGTCGGTGTCCCGGCGCTGCGCTTCACGGGGGTTACGGAGATCAATCACGGTGCGGACGCCGTCGTCGTACGCCTGCCGCCAGCCTGCCTCGGTGAGCCATTCGCGGCGCCCCATCCGATAGACGCGGCCGGCAACGTGCCAGGCATTCACGGCGCCGTCCCAGCCCACGGCTCCCCCTGTCGTCTCCACCCGGACAGCTAACCACAAAGCCGCCTCTGCCTGCACGCTCGGGGCAGGTACCGGGGCAGGTAGCCGCGCGGAAAATCGAGTACTCCGGTCCGATGACGGGCCTTGTTTGGGGCGTACGTTGACTGTTACATGCCTGTGCTATTTGTTCAATTGATAGTCAAAAAGGGGAAATTCGATGGCTGCTTCAAGAGTACGACGTCGGCGCTCGGCTTTTGCGGCAGGCCTCGCCACCATGGCAATGGCATTGGGCTTCGCGGCCATCCCGGCCGCAGCGGCGCCGCCGCCGAAGGTTGACTATGTGGGGTTGGGTGACTCCTACGCCGCCGGGCAAGGCGCGGCACCTTACACGGCCCGGACCTGTTTTGTGAGCCGTAAGGGATACCCGGTCATTGCAGCCAACCTCCGGGGACTGGAGCTAACGGCGAATGCAGCCTGCTCGGGGTACACGATTGGAGCAGTTGCCGGCAACCTCCCGGCCAGCCTTGCCGGCGCCAAAGTCATCACGATCACCGTCGGCGGTAATGACCTCGACACTACGGGTTTGTTGGCCACCTGCTTCGCAGCTCCGGATGCATGTCTGGGGGCCGCTGCAGTTCGTGCTGCAATGCTTCAGGACGCACGCGACAATCCCAGCACAAACGCACTCGTGCAATGCTTGGCTGGCCTTAGCCTAGCGGTCGACGCGCAGGCCCCTGGCGCACAAATCGTGTTTACCGGCTATCCGATGCTGTTTGATCCGACCTATCCGGATCCCCGGGCGGGCGTGGTCAATCAACTGACTGCTGGGCTGAACGATGTTATCCGCTCGACCGCACTTGGAACTGGTGCTGAGTTCGTCGACGTCGCACCGGCCTTCGCAGGCCATGGCATTGGCTCAGCCGAGCCCTGGATCAACTTCAATGCCGCCACCATTCTGGACCCCGCCAATTTCCATCCCACCGGGGAGGGCTACCGCCACGGCTACCATGCATCGCTGGTCACCCAAGGCGCCTTCCGTTAGAACTAGCCCCTCCCGAGTTTTTGTCCAGATAACGCCACTTCACCGACGGTTTGAGGCGTTCATCTGGACAAAACTCGGAGATACTGCCGTTACGCGTGCTTGGCGAGTCTGTGCTCCAGCCCATTCCGCACCATGGGCCACTCGTGCTCCAGGATTGAAAACACCACGGTGTCGCGCAGGACGCCGTCGCTGGTCCGGCGGTGGCTGCGCAGCACGCCGTCCTGCTTTGCACCCAGCCTGGCGATCGCTTCCCTGGACTGGTGGTTCAGCCAGTGCGTACAGAACTCCACGGCCACGCAGCCCAGGGTTTCGAACGCGTGCCGCAACAGCAGCAGCTTGGAGTCAGGGTTGGTGCCGGTGCCGTGCACTGACGCGGCGTTCCACGTGTAGCCGACCTCCACGCGGGGCGTACCGGCGTCGATATGGCAGTACGTAGTCATCCCGATGATCCGTCCCGGGCCGCCCGTGGCAGGATCGATCAGCCGCGTGGTGAACGGCAGCATGGACCCCTGCTCCTGCAGGGCCAGCCTGCGGTCGATCTCCGCGGCCATCCCGTCCGGCGCAGGCACGGATGTGTACCAGAGCTTCCACATCTCGCCATCCTGCGCGGCCGCCACAAGTCCGTCATGGTGATCGCGCCTCAGCGGCTCGAGAATCACGTGCCGGCCGGTCAGGGTTATGGGTTCAAAGAGGGTCACCCGGAAATCCTACTCAGCCCAGTCGAAGAATCCCTTGCCGGTCTTCCGTCCCAGCTCGCCGCGGGCCACTTTGTCCTTGAGGATCTGCGGCGGTGCGAAGCGTTCCCCCAGAGTGGAATGCAGGTACTCGGCGATGCCCAGCCGCACGTCCAGGCCCACAATGTCCGTGGTTCTCAGCGGGCCCGTGGGATGTTTGTAGCCCAGCACCATGGCGGCGTCGATGTCCGCCGCGGACGCCACCCCTTCCTCCACCATGCGCATGGCCTCCAGCGCGATGGCCACGCCCAGCCGCGACGACGCAAAGCCCGGTGCGTCATTGACGACGACGGCGGTCTTGCCGAGTGCCTCGACCCACCTTTTCGCCGCATCCGCCAGGTCCGGGGACGTCTTCTCGCCGAGCACCACTTCGATGAGGGTGGAGGCGGGGACGGGGTTGAAAAAGTGCAGGCCGAGGAAGTTCTGCGGGCGCTTGAGTTCGCGGGCCAGGCCGTTGACGGACAGGGACGACGTGTTGGAGGCGAGGTACGCGTCCGCGGCCAGGCGCTCCTCAATGCCGCGGAGCGAGGTGACCTTCAGGTCCCACTCTTCGGGAACGGCCTCGACCACCAGCCGGCGGTCCTTGAAGTCGTCGTAGTCCACCGTGACCTCGAGCCGCGACACCATCTCATCCAGGTTGCCGTCGACGGCTCCGCGTTCGATGCTCTTCGCGGCGGCGGATTCCACGCGTTCGCGGGCGGCTTCGGCGGATGCTTCATCGCGCTCCACCACCAGCACGTTGGCCCCGTTGATGAGGAACGCATGGGCGATCCCCGCGCCCATGCGGCCGCCGCCCAGGACGCCGACTGTGGAGGGAAGGTTCGGGTTCGTCATGGTTTCTTCTTCTCAGTTTTCTTGTCGCCGGTTTTCTTGTCGAGAAACGCCTGCATACGGTCAAATTTGGCCTGGGATTCAAAAAGGATCCCCTGCGCCAGCTGGTCAATCAGCGGGTGGGCCTCCGCGGGGGCGTGGAACACAGACTTAGTGATCCGCACGGCCAGCGGGTCCTGGCGGCCGATCCTGTCCGCCAGGTTGTGCGCGGCATCCATCAGGTCCGGTGCCTCGTGGATCTCCGTGATCAGGCTGGCAGCGAGGGCCTCTTCCGCCCGGAGCACCAGGCCCGCGAGCAGGATCTGCTTGGCCAACGGCTCCCCCACCAGCTCTCTTAATCGCCAGCTGGCCCCGGCCGCGGCCAGGATCCCCAGCCCTGTTTCGGGGTTGCCGATCCGGACGCTGGGCGTTCCGATCCGGAAATCCGCCGCGTAGGCGAGCTCGGCGCCGCCACCGAGGCAGTACCCGTCCAGCGCGGCAATGACCGGCATGGGCAGCTTGGCGATCCGGACAAAAATCGTGGAGTTGATGCCCTGCAGCGCGTCGTCCCGCCGGCGCTCGCGCAGCTGGGCGATGTCCGCACCCGAGGCGAAGACGCCGTCGACCCCTGAGATGATCAGGACTTTGGGATTCTGCTCCAGTGCGGCGCAGACGACGTGGAGTTCGTCCACCATCTGCTGATCAATGGCGTTCCGGACCTCGGGGCGATTGAGGAGGACCACCACACGGTCATCCCGCTCCTCGACCAGGAGGGTGCCGAAGTCAAGGGCGCTCAAGTGTCCGTTCGCGCTGTCCGGGGCGGGCATCAGACACGCTCCAGCAGCATCGCGGTGCCCTGGCCCACGCCGATGCACATCGTTGCCAAGCCGATTTTGGCGTCCTCGCGCTCCATCCGGCCCAGCAGCGTGATGGCGATCCGTGACCCGCTGGAACCGAGCGGATGCCCCAGACTGATGGCTCCGCCGTCGTTATTTACGGTGTCCGGGTCCAGGCCAAGCCGGCGCATACTCGCGAGCGACTGCGTGGCGAACGCTTCGTTAAGCTCGACGGCGCCCAGGTCACCAACGCCGAGGCCGCTACGCTTGAGCACTTTCTGCGTCGCCGGGACCGGGCCGATGCCCATGATTTCGGGTTCGCAGCCGGCGGAGGCGCCGTCGATGATCCGGGCGCGCGGTGTCAGGCCGAGCCTTTGGATGGCGGCCTCGGACGCGACAATGATGGCCGAAGCGCCGTCGTTCAGCGTGGACGAGTTCCCGGCCGTGACCACGGAACCGCCCGGGACTACGGGGCGCAGCCCTGCGAGGACCTCCAGGGTGGTGCCGGCGCGCGGGCCTTCATCGGTGTCCACCACGGTTTGTGCCTTGCGGGACTTGACCGTCACCGGGACGATCTCGTCCTTGAACCGGCCCGCGGCGATGGCGGCGAGGGAACGCTTATGGGAGCGGACCGCGAAGGCGTCGGCGTCCTCGCGGCTGATGCCGTCCACGCGGGCCACTTCTTCGGCGGTTTCCGGCATGGAGTAGGTCATCTTGCCGTCCCGCGCCAGCGCGCCCTTCTGGAAGAGCGGGTTGACGAAGCGCCAGCCGATGGACGTATCAAAGATCTGTCCCGGCTTCGCGAACGCTGCGGCCGGCTTCTCCTGGGCCCACGGCGCCCGGCTCATGGACTCTACGCCGCCGGCGATTACCACGTCCGCGGCGCCGGACTTGATCATCTGGCTGGCCTGGATGATGGCGCTCAGCCCCGACGCGCACAGCCGGTTGACCGTGATGCCCGGGATGTGGAGGGGAAGTCCGGCCAGCAGGGTGGCCATCCGGGCGACGTTCCGGTTTTCCTCACCCGCACCGTTGGCGTTGCCGACGATGACTTCCTCGATGCTGTTCGGGTCAAGGCCCGCACGGGACACCGACTCGCGGATCACCAATGCGGCCAGGTCATCGGGCCGGACCGACGACAACGCACCGCCGTACCTGCCCACAGGAGTGCGGACGCCGCCAACAAGAAAAGCCTCGACCATAAGAACAAATCCTTTACGCCAGGGGGCCGGAATCTTCCGGGCCGTCCAGTGACCGCCCTATTTACCGACCGTTCGTTCTATAAAGACTACACTCACAGGACCACGACGCCGAGGTGCCCTGCAAGGAGTGGCGCCAGCAGGCTCAGCTGATAGTCATCGATCACCACGCCGGCCAGGCTCCCGAGGCCGCTGACGGTCCGGAAATCCGTGCCGCGAAGGTCAAAATCCTTCAGCCGCGCACCAGTCAGATCAAGGGTTCCGATGGTGCAGTTCTTCAGCGCCACGCGCGTCCCGGAGGCGGAACCGAGGTCCAGTTCGTTGATGATGCAGTCGCTGATGACGACGTCGGTCAGTTTGGACCCGCGCAGATTGAGGAAGTCCAGTTTGCCGCCGTCGATCCGGACCGACTGCCAGCCGGTCTCATACAGCTCAGCGGAACCCAGCCGCGGATTGTTCAGCTGCACGTCCCGCCACGTGGAGCGGGCGGCCCGGAACACCGGCGCGTACAGCTCGGACAGGATGCAGTCCCGGAAGGTGGCCCCGCGGAGCTGGGTGTCATTGAAGGAGACGCCCTGGAACTCACACTCGGCAAAATCCGTGCCGCTCAGCTCCAGGCCGTCGGCCGCCGCGCTGCTGTACCGGACGCCGTCGTACCTTTCACCACGCTGGAAGTCCGGGGCGGGATCATCCGTGATGTCCTCCAGGCTGACCGGCGAGAGCCGCGGAGCCGTAACCTTCGGTGCCTTCGAGGCCACTAGAGCGATTCCGCTTTGGCCGCAATTTCCGCCAGGTCTTTGGTGAGCGCCTTGCGCGTCATGCTCATGCCCATCTTGCCGAAGAGGGCCATGGTGACCTTGCTGAAGAGTGTGGGCTTGACGACGTCGGCGCCGAAAGTCAGCGTCAGGTCCGTCCCGCCGTCGCGCTCGGCCAGGTTGAAGCGCGACGTGTAATCGGCGCCGCCCTGGAGGGCCTTGACCGTGGTGCTGCGGGGAGGATCAGCCTGCGCCACCCACATCTCCACAGTTTCCGAGCGGCCCATCATGGTCCGCGTTTCCTTCCAGCGCGTCCCCTCGCCGTAGGACCCGTCGCTGAGCATCTGCACGGCGTCGATGCCGGACAGGGTGGCCGCGGAACCCGGGATGTCCGAGATGACCGCCCAGACCTTTTCCGGCGCGGCATTGATGTGCTGGGTCAGGCTTGTACTGTGTTCCATGCATCGAGCCTAGTCCGGGGCACTGACATTCGACAGCAACTGATATCGGGAGCCCCTTGAAATGGTAAGCATGCTTTGTGATATTCTGAAGCGGCATTGTTTGATCCCCTGGAAACGAAAGGCGGCCAGAATCATGGGCCTCGGAGACAAGATCAGTAACGAAGCGGAGCACCTGGGCGGCAAGGCCAAGGAAGCGACCGGCAACGCCACGGACAACGACAAGCTCAAAGCCGAAGGCCAGGCGGATCAGGTCAAGGCTGACACCAAGAAGGTCGGCGAAAACGTCAAGGACACCTTCAAGAAGGACTAGTCCTTCCCAAAGCCGGACGGCGGTGGATTCCCATGGGGGGTCCGCCGCCGTTCTTGTGTCTGCCCACCCCGTCGATGGAGGGGATTGACGGCGCCGGTTACCCTTGGCCCATGACGAATGTGGACCTGAGTGCCCAGAGTGCCGCTTCCGGCGGTTCGCCTTCGCTGGGCGGATATCTCGCCACGCCTTCCGGACCAGGCCCGTTCCCCGCGGTACTGATGATCCACGAAGCCTTCGGCCTGAACGGCCTGGTGCGCGGGCATGCAGACCGGATGGCCCGCGCCGGGTACCTGACGCTGGCGGTGGACCTGTTCAGCGACGGCGGCCCGCGCCGCTGCCTGGTCAGCACCATGCGGAGCATGGTCAGGGGAAGCGGCCGGGCATTCACCGACCTCGCCACCGCCCGGACCTGGCTGGCCACTTCACCGCTGTCCACCGGCAAAACCGGGGTGATCGGCTTCTGCATGGGCGGCGGATTCGCGCTGCTGGTGGCCCGCGACGGCTTCGACGCCGCCTCGGTCAACTATGGCCGCCTGCCCGGCAATCTCGAGGTAGCCCTCCGGGGCGCCTGCCCCATCGTGGCCAACTTCGGCGGGCGGGACCTCACCCTCAAGGGTGCGGCGGACAAGCTCGAGACCGCCCTAGACAAGCTCGGCATCGAAAACAGCGTCAAGGAATTCCCCACCGCAGGCCACGCGTTCCTCAACGAAACCGACCTCGGCCCGGCAGTTTTCCGGCCGCTGATGCGCGTTATGGGCATCGGCCCGGACCCGGAATCTTCCCCCGAAGCCTGGCAGCGGATCGAAGACCACTTCGCCCGGCACCTCAAGAGCGTGGACGCCAACCGGACTTAACCCATCGGTTGCTCCGCAACGGCCCTTTTGAGCGCTCTAAAGGGCGTCTGGGCCCACGCCGGCAGGGTTCCCTGGCCGAGCTTGCGAGGCGAGGGGGCCGGTGGGGAGCAATCGATGGGGTTTCGGCAGGCTCAACCGACGACGACGGCGGGCCGCCCCCGAAAGGGTGACCCGCCGTCGTCGTACTTCTTAGTGTCCGGCCGCAGAGACTCCGGCTGCTGAGGCGAAAAGCCCTAGCAGAAAAGCTCGCTCTTTGGCTCGTTGCGCTTGACCTTCTGCCAGCCCAGCCACAGGACCAGGGCGAAGAACGGGATGGTGGCCAGGGTCCAGAGGCCCAGCATAAACACCTCGCCGGTCTTGCTGGTCATGGTGTCGAAGCCGATCAGCACCGTGATGGCCAGGAGGGCAACCAGGCCGGCCCAGCTGCTCCAGGTTCCGCCGGGCGCGGGCAGGGAGGAGACCTTGCCCTTCTTCTTGCGCAGCGCGATCTGGCTTGCGAAGATGGCGCCCCAGGTGAAGATCACTCCGATCGATGCGGAGTTGAGCGCGAGGTCGAAGGCGTGTGAGCCGCCCAGCCAGATGTTCAGCAGGATGCCCACGAGGTAGACGGCGCCGATGGCCAGGATGGCGGCGTACGGCACGTGGCTCTTGGACATCCGGGTCAGCCACTCCGGAGCATGTCCGTTGTTGGCCATGGTCCGGAAGATCCGGCCGATCGAGTACAGGCCCGAGTTGCAGGAGGACAGCGCGGCGGTGATGACGATCATGTTCATAACATCGCCCATCCAGCCGAGGCCCATCTGCCCGAACACCGTGACGAACGGCGAGGTGCCGGCCACGTACTGGTCCGAGGGCAACAGCATCGCGAGGAGGGTCACGGAACCGACATAGAACACCACAATGCGGAAGACCACGGCGCGGATCGCCTTCGGAACTTCCTTCGCCGGATCCTGCATTTCACCGGCCGTGATGCCGACGAGCTCAATGCCGTTGTAGGCGAATATCACGGCGTTCAGGACCAGGATCATCACCAGCGCACCCTTGGGGAACATTCCGCCTTCGGCCGCGAACAGGTTGTTCACCGAGGCGTTGCCGTCGCCCACATGGGCGTTGGTGACCACCATGAAGGTGCCCACGGCCAGGAAGATCACGATGGCGCCGACTTTGAGGCAGGAGGCCCAGAACTCGAATTCGCCGAACACCTTGACGCTCAGGAGGTTGACGCCCACGAGCAGCAGCAGCGCTGCGATGGCGGACAGTTCAACAGGAACGTTGGGGAAGAAGAACTGGAAGTACAGTCCGATCGCGATGAGTTCGGCGATGCCGGTCATGGCCCAGTTGATGAAATACATCCAGCCGGACAGGTATGCGCCCTTTTTGCCGAACATCTCACCGGCGTAGCTGACGAAGGAACCCGACGTCTGGCGGTACATGATCAGCTCGCCCAGGGCCCGCATCAGCAGGTAGGCGATGACGCCGGCAATGGCGTACGAAAAGATGAGGGCGGGGCCCGTGGAGGCCAGGCGTCCGCCGGCACCCATAAAGAGGCCGACGCCGATGGCGCCGCCCATGGCAATCATGGTGACCTGGCGGCCGCTCAGGGATTTTTTGTAGCCCTCGGCGCTGAGGGTGGAGTCGACAACGACGGATTGCGCCGTCGGGCTCACGAGTTCTGTGGGAGTACTTTGAGGCACAACAATTCCTTGTGGGTAGGGGATTGGCCGGCACCGGAAACTCCGAGTTTTTGTCCAGATAATTCGGGATGATCCCGCATTTGGGGTAATTACGTGGACAAAAACTCTCAGGCGTCGAAGGTTCGCGCGGCCTGTCCATCCTACAAGATGCGAACCGCAGCAAGTGACGCGGGCTACACTCGGGCCCGGTTAAGCCAAACTATTGCCACGTAAGTGGGGATTGTTCAGAACAATGTTCTGTTCAGCATCCTCCTGGACGCTGTACGTGCGCAGAGGTTCGGCGCCCGTGCTGGAGCAGCCCGTTTCCAGGCTGAACGCGTGCTGGTGCAGCGGGCACATCACCACCTGCCGGTCGATGGTGCCGTCCGCGATGGGACCGCCCCGGTGGGGACAGACGGCGGACAGTGCGCGCAGGGTTCCGTCCCTCAGCCGGAAGACCGCCACCTGTTCGCCGTCGACTCCGAAGGCACGCCCCTCGCCAAACGGGATCTGGTCCACGGGGCCCAGGATGTGGCTGATGTTGTTCGAGGCACCGTCGCTCATCGGACCGGCACCTGGGGCAGGACGGTGAGGGGCAGGGAGGTGCGGAACTGGCCCGGGGTGAGCGGATCGTCGCGTTCGCTCCACGGGTCCACGTAGCTGTCCACGGACGCCTGCATCGCTGCGTCCAGTTGCGCGGCGATGCCTTCGGAATCCTCCAGAATTACCGCGCGGAGATGCTCGATGCCCACCCGCGGCACAAAGGCGTAGGTCCGTTCCAGCCAGTTGGCCTGCTCCCGGTAGTACTGCATAAAGCGGCCGGTGAGGAGCTTGACCTCCTCCGGATCGTCCACGGTGGCCAGCAGGTCGCCCTTGCGGATGTGGGCACCGGCCGCTCCCCCGACATAGAGTTCCCAGCGGCCGCCCTCCACAGCCACCACACCCACGTCCTTAACCAGCGATTCCGCGCAGTTCCGCGGGCAACCGGACACAGCCAGCTTCAGCTTGGCCGGCGACTCGATCCCCTGGAACCGGGACTCGATCTCAATGCCCAGCTTCGTGGAATCGCCGGTGCCGTACCGGCAGAAGTCCTTGCCCACACAGGTCTTCACCGTGCGGAAACTCTTGCCGTAGGCGTAGCCCGAGGGCATGTCCAGGTCCGCCCACACCTGCGGCAGGTCCTCCTTGGGGATGCCCAGCAGGTCGATCCGCTGCCCGCCGGTCAGCTTGATCAGGGGCACGTTGTGCTTTTCGGCGACGTCGGCAATCCGGCGCAGCTGCTGCACGGAGGTGACCCCGCCTTTCATCTGCGGGACCACGGAGAACGTGCCGTCGCGCTGGATGTTGGCGTGCACGCGGTCGTTGATGAAACGGGCGTCGCGTTCGTCGAGATACCGGTCCGCGAGCATCATTTTCAGCAGCGAGGCCAGGCCCATTTTGGATTTCGCGTCCTCCGCGCTGCCGGGGGCCAACGCCGTGAACACCTGGGACACGGAGCGCAGGCCCAGCTTCCGGATGGCGGCCATCAGGGCCGGCTTGTCCAGCGGAATCCCGGGCACGTAGTAGCTGGCCGCCGCGTCCTCCTCCACGGCGCCGTCCGCGGCCCACTCCACCACCTGCATGACCAGGAGTTTGCAGGAACCGCAGCCCTTGCCCGCCCGGGTGGCGTCCATCGCGCCGGAAACCGAGGTGCAGCCGCCCTTCACGGCGTCCACCAGATCCTTCTTGCTGACGCCGTTGCAGTTGCAGACCTGGGCGCCGTCGTCGAGCTCGGCCACACCCACGTCCCCACCCGGCCCGCCGACGTCGAACATCAGCGCGATCCGCTCCTCCGGCAGCGGCAGCCCGCGGTCGTAGGCCTGCGTCAGGTAGGCCACCTTGCGGCTGTCGCCCAGGAGGGTGGCGCCCACCATCTTGTTGTCGCGGACCACGATGGACTTGAACACGCCGCGGCTGGGCTCCGAGAAGACGATGTGCTCGTCCGTGTCGAGCTCGGGCCCGTGCAGTCCCATGGATGCCACGTCGACGCCGGCAACCTTCAGCTTGGTGGCGGTCCGTGAGCCGAGGTAGGCCGCGGACGTATCGGCGCCGGTCACGTGGTTGGCAAGCACCACGGCCTGTTCCCACAGCGGCGCCACCAGCCCGTAGACCTCGCCGCGGTGCTGGACGCACTCCCCCACGGCGTAGATATCGTCTTCGTCCTGGACCCGGAGCCTGTCATCCACCACGATGGCCCGCTCCACCGGCAGCCCGCTCAGCACAGCCACGTCCACGTTCGGCCGGATCCCCGCGGCCACCACCACCATGTCGCAGGCGATGTCCTCGCGGTCCCGGAGACTGACGCCGCTGACCTTGTCCATCCCGAGGACTGCTGTGGTGCGGCTGGACGTGTGCACGCGGATGCCCAGGGCCTCCACGCTCCTGCGCAGCACCGCGCCGCCGTCGGGCCCCATCTGCGCGTTCATGAGATGCCCGCCCGAGTGGACCACCTCCACCTCGATACCGTGGCTTTTCAGTCCGTAGGCCGCCTCCAGGCCCAGCAGGCCGCCGCCGATCACCACGGCGCGGCGGTGGTGCTCCTGCTGCAAGTGCTGGACCATTCTGCGGGTGTCGTCGATGGTGCGGAACCCGAAGACGCCGGGTTTCACGGACCCGCCCGGAGTGTACAGACCGTCCATCGGCGGCATGTGGGAGCGGCTCCCGGTGGCGATAATGAGGGTGTCGTAGGGCGTCACGCGGCCGTCGTTGGAAAAGACGTGCTTGCTGAACTTGTCGATCCGGTCAACACGGACCCCGGAGTGGAGGGTGATGCTGTTCTCGCGGTACCAGGGCAGGGCGTTCAGAAAGATGTCGGCGTCGCTTTCCTCGCCGGAGAGGACGTGGCTGAGCATGATCCGGTTGTAGTTGCCGTACGGCTCGTCGCCGAACATGGTGATGGAGAACTGATCAGCGCCGCCGCGGGCCAGGATCTCCTCCACCGCCCGGGCGCCCGCCATCCCGTTGCCCACCACCACCAGACGACGGCGGGGCGCTGCGTCCAGGTGCCTCCCCTGCGGCTGGTCCAGCACGCTGGTCATCAGTGCTCCACCATGCCCAGATCGACCACCACGGATCCCCCAACACCATCCGGGGCGGCGAGATAGAGCTCCACTACCGAGCCGCCGTCGATGTCCTCCACCACCCGCAGCGGCACATGGACCTCGCTCTTCGCGCCGATGGGGAAGTAACGCATGGGCACCCCGTTCCGCATCAGCACCACCGTGATGAGTTCACCGCTGGAATTGCCGCCCCGGAAGTAGAGCGTCTGGTTGATGACACCGCCCGGAACGTAGTGCGACAGTTCACTGTGGATGGGGACGGGTTTTTCCAGCCCGGTGCCCACAAACGGGAAGATGCCCTGCAGGAAAAGGTTCTTGGTGATCACGGACAGATCCTTTCGGCCGGCGGGAAGACTGGCATAGGCCTATCTTCCGCCGCCGATGTTTCCGCCTGCCGGTCGGTGCGTAACGATCCTTTTACGCAAAACTCACCGTTGCCCGGGTCCCGCTGGGCTGCGGAACCGTCGAAACGGGCACGGGCAGTCGGGGCACCGGGAGGCGTTGCATCAGGCCGGGGCCAGCACGCCCTTGTCCATCGAGTACCGGATCCAGCGGCCGGATTCGTCCGTGCGCGAGTTCTCGCTCTTCTTCGCACACCGTGCAAACCAGTCCCGGAGGGCGCGGTCGTGGCTGACCATAACCAGGGTCCCGGTGAAGCCGGCGAGCGCCTCCTCCAGCTGCTCCACCAGGACCGGAGCCAGGTGGTTGGTGGGCTCATCCACAATCAGGGTGCCATAGCCGCCCAGCAGCAGCCGGGCCAGGGCAAGCCTGCGCTGCTGGCCCGCGGACAGGCTGCCCACCGGGACGTGGAACTCGCTGGTGCGGAACAGCCCCAGGCGCAGGAGTGCCTCGGCGTGCTCATCAATGTTGCCGCCGAGGCCGGCCGCGAAGGCCGGGAGCAGGCGGAGGGTGGGCCGTTGCGGCAGTTCGAGTTCCTGCTGTAGGTAGCCGATCCGCGCCGGCCGCTGCACTAATCCTTCGGCGGGCTCCAACGTTCCTGCCAGCACGGAGAGCAGAGTGGATTTGCCGGCGCCGTTGGGGCCGGTGATGAGGATCTTCTCGCCCGTGCGTGCCGCGAAATCCGTGACGCCGAGCCGACCAGGAACACTGACGCCGCGGCCAACGAGGACAGCAGACGCCGCTAAACGGGAGTCCCCGGTTGCCGCAGGCGCCGCAGACAGAGCCTCAGGATCCACGGCGAGCTCCGCCGCAAGCCGCAGCGGCACCGGCGGGCGGTCAATGGGGCTCGCTTCCAGCCGCCGGAGCCGTTCCTGCGCATTGCGGACCTTGCTGCTCGCCGCTTTCTGCCAGGTGCCGGCCTTGAAGTCGAAGCCCACCTTGTCATTGTCGCGCTGGCGGGCGTAGCCCATTTTTCCGGCCACGGTGTCCGCCTGCCGCTGCTCGGCGTCCATCGCATCGATCCACTCGTGGTACTGCTGGACCCAGCGCTGGCGTTCGGCGGCCTTCTCGCGGAGGTAGCCATCGTAACCGTTGCCGTAGCGGGTCACGGCCCGGCGCTCGGCATCAACCTCAATCACGGTGCTGGCCACTTTGCGCAGCAGCACACGGTCGTGGGACACCACCACCACCGTCCCGCGATGGGCAGCCAGCCGGTCCTCCAACCAGGCGGTTCCCCGGGCATCGAGGTGGTTGGTGGGCTCATCCAGCAGCAGGATGTCCGCCGGATCGGCCAGGACGCAGGCCAGCGCCACGCGTTCCTGCTCGCCGCCGGAGAGCGATCCCAGCGTCCGCTTCCGGTCCAGGCCACCCAGGCCCAGCCGGTCCAGGGCCGCCTCCACCCGGGATTCCGCGGCGTAGCCCTCGCGCAGCTGGTACTCGGTCTGCAGCCGGCCATAGGTTTCCAGCTCGTCGTCCTCGGCATCGGCGAGGCCGGCCTCCAGCCGGTCAAGCTCGGCTTCGAGGCCGCGGAGTGAGGCGAGTGAAGCGTCGACGGCGGCCCCCACGGTGAAGGAATCGGGCAGGCCGTGCGTTTGGGCAAGGTAGCCAACGCGACCGTGGCTGGCCGCAGTTCCTTCGTCGGGCGCTTCCAGCCCGGCCAGGATCCGGAGCAGCGTGGATTTGCCGGCCCCGTTTTCGCCGACGATGGCAACATGCTCGCCGGCCGTGATGACCAGGCCGATTCCGTCCAGCAGCTGCCGGTCGCCGTAGCCGTGGGAGACGCCGGAAAGGTTCAGGTGTTCAGTCAAGACAAGTCCTCGCAAGATTCCGCAGTGTGGCCGCCGGAACTGGTGCTCGACGGCGGCCCTGGATTCGGGAGACAGTCCGGCATTGACGGGCTGCTGCTCAGGACTTCATCGCTCCAGCCTGCCCGCCGGAAGTCCCAGCGTCAAGCCGGGACACCACAAGTGACACCATAAGTCGCCATAAGGTATTGACGTGACACCATCATGACGTCAGACTGGTGTCATGCAGCTCAACCAGTACGTATCAGCCGTCCAGCATCAGCTGGGCGTCGCCGCCGAAGCCGGTGGCCCTGAGGCCCGGAAGCTCAGCGAACGCCTCACGGCCGCGCTTGAGTCCACCGTCCGGCTCGTCCTCCTCGAAGCCCTCTCCGACGCCGCCAGCGAGATCACCCTCGAACTGGCCCCGGCGTCGGTGGAAGTTCGGCTCCGGGGCCGCGATCCGGAGTTTGTGGTCACCAGCCCGCCCGCCGCCAGCGACTTCGAAGCAGTGACAGAACGGTCCATCCAGCCTGCCCGGCAGGCCCCGGAAGAGTTCGACGGCGCCAGCACCTCCCGCACGACGCTCCGCCTTCCGGATCACCTCAAGCAGCAGGTTGAAGAGGCCGCCGGCCTTGAAGGCCTGTCCGTAAACTCCTGGCTGATCCGGGCAGTCGCGGACGCCCTCAACGGCAGCCAATCCACTCAGCGGACCATTCGCCGCGATCCGGGCGAGCAGAACTTCACAGGATGGGCACGCTGATGACAACCTTCGAGACCCCCCAACCAATCGCCGTCGCGGTGGACGTGTCCGTCCGTGCCGACATTCTGATTGTCGCCGGCAACCGCACCGACACCGTGGTGAACGTCCGGCCCCGCGATGCAACCCGGGCCCTGGACATCAAGGTGGCCGAGCAGACCACCGTGGACTATACGGATGGACGCCTGCAGGTACGGCTGCGTCCCCAGCGCCGCCACAGCTGGTTCGGCGACGGCGGCGCCGTGGACATCACCGTTGACGCGCCCATCGGCTGCAGCCTGGAGTTGAAGTCCGGCATGGGCGACCTCCGCTGCGAGGGCGAATTCAGCTCCGCCGAACTGAAGACGGACATGGGCCACGTCCACCTCGATCACTGCACCGAGCTCCGGGTCCACACGGGCATGGGCGATGTGACGGTGGAACGCGTCGCGGGGCGGGCCGAGATCAAGACCGGCTCGGGCAAGATCCGGATCCGGGAAATCGACGGGACCGCCAGCGTTAAGAACGGCAACGGCAGCACGTACATCGTGGATGCCGCCGGTGAACTCAAGGTCAGTGCCGCCAACGGGGACGTCTCCGTTGAACGGGCCGGCGACACCACCACCATCAGGGCCTCCAACGGCGACATCACGGTCGGCGAGGTGGCCCGCGGAACCCTCACCCTCCAGACCGCCGCAGGTTCATTGGCCATCGGCGTCCGCGAAGGCAGCGCCGCGTGGCTGGACCTCAGCACCAAGTACGGGCGCGTCCGCAACGGACTCGACGCCACCACCGGGCCAGGCGAGACGGACGCCAAAGTGGAGATCCGCGCCCGCAGCGCCTACGGCGACATCACCGTGCGGCGCTCCCCCGTTCCCACCAGGTAAGAAACGACACCAGGAAAAACCAAGCAAAGGAAAAGTCATGGCAAGCACCCAAGCGGCCATCACCGTGGCCGGGCTGCGCAAGGCATACGGCAGCAAACAAGTCCTCGACGGCGTCGACACTCACCGTGCCGACCGGAACCGTCTTTGCCCTTCTGGGCCCCAACGGAGCCGGCAAGACCACCATCGTCCATATCCTCTCCACCCTGATCCGCGCCGACGGCGGGGAGACTGCGGTCGTCCGCCAGGCCGATGAGGTGCGCGGCAAGATCGGCCTGACCGGTCAGTTCTCGGCCGTGGACGGCCTGCTCACCGGCGAGGAGAACCTGGCGTTGATGGGCAGGCTACGGCACCACCCTGCGGCCGAGGTCAAGCGCCGCACCGCAGAACTCCTCGAAAAGTTCGACCTCGTGGAGGCGGCCAACAAGCCCCTGGCCACCTATTCGGGCGGTATGCAACGCCGCCTGGACCTGGCCATGACCCTCATGGGCGATCCCGAGATCATCTTCCTGGACGAGCCCACCACCGGCCTGGATCCGCGCAGCCGCCGCACCATGTGGGAGATCATCCGGAGCCTGGTTGCCCGTGGCGTCACCATTTTCCTCACCACCCAGTACCTGGACGAAGCCGACCAGCTGGCGGACAGGATCGCGGTGCTGGATCAAGGCAGGATCGTCGCCGAAGGCACTCCGGCCGAACTGAAGCGGCTGGTCCCCGGCGGGCACATCCGCCTCACCTTCGGCGACCTGGACGCCTTGGAGCGGGCCGCCGTCGTACTCGACGTAGAAGGCCGCGACGACGATTCCCTCACCCTGGACGTTGCCGGCGACGACGGCATCCGGTCCTTGAAGGACGTGCTGGACCGCCTGGCGCGCGCCTCGATCGAAGTGGCCGACCTGTCCGCCCAAACACCCAACCTTGACGATGTCTTCCTCGCCCTCACCAGCCAGAAAGAGAACGTACGATGAGCACCCTCAGCTATGCAGCGGCCGACGCGACCACCATGCTGCGCCGGAACCTCAAGCACGTGCAGCGCTATCCCTCGATCCCGCTGTTCGTCGCCGGGACACCCATCATCTTCCTGCCGCTCTTCGTCTACGTCCTGGGCGGGACCCTGGGCTCAGGTTTGGGCGGCACGCGGGATGACTACCTGGCCTACATCGTCCCGGGCGTCCTGATGCTGACCCTCACCGGCGGGGCGACGGGCACCGCAATCTCGGTGTCCACGGACATGACGGAGGGCATCGTTGCACGCTTCCGGACCATGGCGATCTCCAAGGGCGCAGTGCTCACAGGCCACGTCCTAGGCAGCCTCATCCAAACGATGGCCGCCATGCTGCTGGTGGGCGCCGTGGCTGTGCTGATCGGCTTCCGGCCGACTGGTCCGCCGGCGGGCTGGCTCGGGGCCCTGGGTGTCCTCACGCTCATCGCGTTCTCCGTGACGTGGCTGTCCGTGGCCATGGGCATCAACGCCAAGCGTGGAAACGGCCAGCAACCAGCCCATGATCCTGTTGCTGATGCCGTTCCTTGGCAGCGGTTTCGTGCCCACGGATTCCATGCCGGGCGTCCTGCGCTGGTTCGCCGATGTGCAGCCGTTCACCCCCTTCATCGAAACTCTGCGCGGACTCCTGATGGGCACGCCCGTGGAGGCTGGCACGATGCTCGCGACGTTCATCTGGTGCGCAGTCATCAGCGTAGGCGGGTACGTGTGGGCGCTGTGGCTGTACAACCCCAAGTCCGTCCGGGCCTAGCAAAAGCAACGCGGGGTCACTCACGGCCTATGTTTCCTCTGGGAATGGGCCGTGAGTGACCCCGCGTTGGTGCACGTTCCATGGGAGTCCGAAACAAATGTTTTCGGTATGCCTAAATTAAGCTATCTTGGTGATATCAGTTTGCCCCCGATGATGAGGACCATGATGGCTATTCCCACACTTCAGGCGCGGCCAGCAACGGGGCGGCGGTGGTCACGTCTACTGCTGATGGGGCCCGCGTTTGTTGCCGCCATTGCCTACGTGGATCCCGGAAACGTTGCCGCTAACCTGACGGCCGGTGCCAGCTACGGGTACTTGCTGGTCTGGGTTCTGGTGGCCGCGAACGCCATGGCCGTTCTGGTGCAGTATCAGTCTGCGAAGCTAGGTTTGGCAACGGGTCTGAGCCTTCCCGAGATTATGGGCAAGCGCCTGGGCAACGGGCGCCGGCGCTTGTATTGGGCCCAGGCTGAAGTTGTGGCAGGGGCAACGGACATGGCCGAAGTTATCGGCGGTGCGGTGGCGCTGAACCTGCTGTTCGGGCTGCCGTTGTTGGCCGGTGGCATCATTATCGGCCTTGCGTCGATGCTGCTGCTGGCGCTGCAGTCCGCTCGCGGCCAAAAGTCTTTCGAGTACGCGATACTCATCCTTCTGGGCGTGATCGCCGTGGGCTTTGTGTCGGGGCTTTTCGTGAACCCACCGGATGCCGGAAGTGCCATAAATGGCCTGATTCCCCGGTTTGAGGGTACGGACACGGTCCTCTTGGCGGCCAGCATGCTCGGGGCAACAGTGATGCCGCACGCCATCTACCTGCATTCAGCGCTGGCCAGGGACAGGCATGGCTTCTCGGAGGATCCTGCCGTCCGGACACGACTCATAAGGGCTACCCGATTTGACGTTGCTGGGGCCCTGATGCTCGCCGGCGTAGTCAATATCGCGATGCTCCTGCTGGCCGCGTCCAGCCTTCGGGGCATCGAAGGAACGGATACCATTGCCGGTGCCCACGCCGCTGTCAGTTCTGCCCTCGGTCCGGTGATTGGTGTGGTGTTCGCAATCGGGCTGCTGGCTTCCGGCCTTGCCTCAACCTCTGTCGGCTGCTACGCAGGTGCCACAATCATGGGCGGGCTACTGAAGGTCCGGGTGCCGCTGTTGACCCGCCGTGTAATCACCCTGATCCCGGCCCTGGTGGTTCTCGGCGCCGGGATCGAGCCGACGCTGGCCCTGGTTCTGAGCCAGGTCCTGCTCAGCTTCGGTATCCCCTTCGCCCTGATCCCGCTGATCCGACTCACCGGTAAGCGCGACGTAATGGGCATCCACGCGGACTCAATGCCGCTGAAGATCGCAGGCTGGACCAGCGCGGCGCTGATCGTTGTCCTGAACTGCGTCCTGATCGCCCTCACCATCACGGGCCAAACCTGACGGAACCCGCACACAGGGACCTACCGCCCGCCCGCCGCCCCCGTTGCTCTATCACTTTTGGTCGCTTTGCCCCCGGTTTGGGGACCAAAAGTGATAGGGCAACGGCGGGAAGTGGGGAGCTAGGCTGAACGGATGGCCACCACACACCGGAAACCACCCGCACCGCAGCCCGAGCTGTACCGGTTTTCCACCCTTGATTTCACCGCCGTCGGCTTTTATGTGGCCGTGGCCGGGCTCTTTGCCGTGGCCGGGGAACTGCTGGCACCGTTTATCCGCCAGCTTGCCCCCAGCCCGGCCGCGGCGTCGTACGCACTGAACCTCATCTTCTATGGCTCGATCGGGATACTGGCGCTGGCCGCCGCCCGCCGGGTGGTGGCCCGGGACCTGCGCGTACTGGCCACACGCCCGTGGTTCACCCTGCTGGTGGTGCCCGCGGCGGTGGTGGCCATGATGATCCTCACGGCCGTTGTGGTGGCGGCCGGCGGCGGGGTAGAGACCTCCGCGAACCAGGCCGGACTACAGGCTCTGATGCAACAGGTCCCCGCCTGGCTAATTGTCCCGGTCCTGGTGGTGGTGGGCCCGTTTGTGGAGGAGTACATCTTCCGGCACCTGCTGATCGGCAAGCTCAGCCGCCGGCTCAACATCTGGCTGTGCTGCGCCCTGTCCGTGGTCCTCTTTGCCGGCATCCACATCGCGGGCCAGGAAGCCATCACGCTCAGTGCGCTGCTCCCCTACCTGGCCATGGGCGCCACGCTGGTCTTTGTCTACGTGTGGACCGGGAAGAACCTGATGTTCTCCTATTTGGTGCACGCGGCGAAGAACCTGCTGGCGGTCATCTTCATCTACGCCATCCCGCCCGAGCTCTTCGAGCAGCTGCAGCAGGTCCAGCCCTGACAGGTGGTCAACCCAATCAACGCGGGGGGACTATCGCCCAGCCACCCGCCGTCGTATTTTGGTGTGATGGGACTGAACATCCAGATCGTCGTGGACAGCAAGAACCCGCATGAGCTCGCCGACTGGTGGGCGGAAACCTTGGACTGGGCCGTTGAGCCACAGGACGAGAGCTTCATCCGTTCCATGGTCAGCCAGGGCTACGCCACGGACGCCGAGACGTTGGTCCATAAGGGCAAACTCGTGTGGAGGACAGGACAGGCAATCCGCCCGGTCGAAGAACTCGAGGCCAAGGCACCTGCCCGCCGCATCCTGTTCCAGACGGTGCCGGAGGGAAAGGCCGTCAAGAACCGCGTCCACTGGGACGTGCGCCTGGATGGCCGGGACAAGGATGACGTCCGGAAGGAACTCGAAGCCCGCGGCGCCAGCTTCCTGTGGACGGCTGGCCAGGGCCCGCTCGAATGGCACACCATGGCCGATCCGGAGGGCAACGAGTTCTGCATCAGCAGAGCCGATTACTAGACTTGTCCGGTGAGCAACCAAATTCCCGCCAAGGTGTCCGACGTCTTTGACCCCACCCGCTGGCGCACCGTGTCCGGTTTTGACGACTTCCAGGACATGACGTACCACCGGCAGGTTGAGCGCGTCTCCACAACCGGACCAACCGGCACAGAAAACGTCACCCGGGACCTGCCCACCGTCCGCATCGCCTTCAACCGCCCGGAAGTCCGCAACGCCTTCCGCCCCGGCACCGTGGACGAGCTCTACCGCGCGATGGACCACGCCCGCATGACCCCGGACGTCGCCACTGTCCTGCTCACCGGCAACGGCCCCTCCCCCAAGGACGGCGGACACAGCTTCTGCTCCGGCGGGGACCAGCGCATCCGCGGCCGGGACGGGTACCGCTATGCCGATGGCGAGACCCAGGAAACTATCGATCCCGCCCGCGCCGGACGGCTCCACATCCTTGAGGTCCAGCGGCTCATGCGGACCATGCCCAAGGTGGTCATCGCGGTGGTGAACGGCTGGGCTGCCGGCGGCGGGCACTCCCTGCACGTGGTCTCGGACCTCACCATCGCCTCCCGCCAGCACGGCAAGTTCAAGCAGACGGACGCCACGGTGGGAAGCTTCGACGCCGGTTACGGCTCGGCGCTACTGGCCCGCCAGATCGGCCAGAAGTCCGCCCGGGAAATCTTCTTCCTGGCCCGCGAGTACTCCGCGGAGGACATGGTCCGCCTGGGCGCCGTCAATGAGGCCGTGGACCACGAGCTCCTCGAAGATGTGGCCCTGGAATACGCCGCGGACATCGCCCGGCAGTCGCCGCAGGCCATCCGCATGCTGAAATTCGCGTTCAACCTTGCCGACGACGGCCTGGCCGGCCAGCAGGTCTTCGCCGGCGAAGCCACACGCCTGGCCTACATGACGGACGAGGCGGTGGAAGGAAAGGAAGCGTTCCTGGAGAAACGGGACCCGGACTGGTCCCGCTTCCCGCACTACTTCTAGGCACCACTTTCAAGCCGGCCGGCCTCCAGGCTCCGGCTGACTTCAAAGGCAGGACGGCACATGAATCTCGGAACGCAGACCATCGGTCCCACGGACATCGACCCGGTGCTCAAAGCCCTGGCCGCCGCCCTCCACGGCGAGGGACCCGCCGTGGAACTTTCCGTGGGCCCGGACGGCGAACTGATGGTAGGTCACACCGAGACGCCCGGCTGCGATGACGCGGTGGCGGTGGTCCGCACGTCCGGCTCGACGGGCGCGCCGAAGGCCACCATCCTGACCGTCGAGGCGCTGGCGGCCTCATCCATGGCCACAGCCCTGGCGCTCAAGGGCGAGGGCCAGTGGCTCCTGGCGCTGCCCGTGCAGTACGTGGCCGGCGTTCAGGTCCTGGTGCGGTCGCTGTTCGCCGGCACCCGGCCGTGGGTCATGGACCTTTCCGGCGGCTTCACCCCTGAGGCCTTCACGGCCGGCGCCCTGGAACTGACCGACAAGTTCCGTTTCACCTCGCTGGTGCCCACACAGCTCCAACGCCTCCTGGAGGCGCCGTCGCCGGAGACCCTGGCCGTCCTGCGTCGGTTCAACGGCATCCTGCTGGGCGGCGCACCGGCGTCGGCCGGGCTGCTGGACGCTGCCCGCGAGGCCGGCGTCCGGGTCATCACCACGTACGGGTCCGCCGAAACCTGCGGCGGCTGCGTGTACGACGGCGTGCCGCTGGAAGGTGTCCAGGTCCGGGTGGCGGAGGACGGCCGTATCCTGCTGGGCGGCGATACCGTGGCCGCCGGGTACCTGGATACGCCTGAAGCTACAGACACGTTCTACGAGGAAGACGGCGTCCGCTGGTACCGCACCAACGACCTCGGCACGCTGGACGCGGACGGCCGCCTCACCGTGCTGGGCCGCGCCGACGACGTCATCATCACCGGCGGTATCAAGGTCTCCGCCGCGCATGTGCAGGAAGAGCTGGAAAAATCCGACGGCGTCGCGGCGGCTTTTGTGGCGGGCGTCCCGTCCACGGAATGGGGCCAGGCCGTGGCCGCCTATGTTGCCCTCGACGGCGCTGCAACGGGCTCAGCAGCGGAATCAGGTGCCGCCGGCACCCCCACCGGGGATCACGCCGTCGTACTTGAAGAGGAATGGCACCGGCGGCTGGGCCTCCTGGCGCCGAAAACCGTACTGGCCGCCCCGGAACTCCTGATGCTTCCCAACGGCAAGCCGGACCGCCTGGCGATGATCGAGCGGCTCAACGCGCTGCATCAGGGAAAGTAGAGTAGACCTGCACCGGCGGCCCGTTCGCGGCCGCCACCACCGTTTGACCGTTCTCCCGACCCCAACACGAGGTACTGACCGTGGCCACAGCCGCACAATGGATCCAAGGCGCCCGCCTCCGCACTTTGCCGGCCGCCATCGCCCCGGTATTGATCGGCACCGCCGCGGCCTACGAGCTGGATTCGTTCCGCCCCGTAAATGCCGTGCTGGCCGCCCTGGTGGCGCTGCTGCTGCAGATCGGCGTGAACTACGCCAATGACTACTCCGACGGCGTCCGCGGCACCGACGAAGACCGGGTAGGGCCGCTGCGGCTGGTGGGCTCCGGCGCCGCCCAGCCGGAACACGTCAAATATGCTGCGTTCGGCGCCTTCGCCGCGGCCATGCTGTTCGGCCTGGCGCTGGTGGTGATGACCCAGAGCTGGTGGCTGATCCTGGTGGGAATCGGCTGTGTGATGGCCGCCTGGGGCTACACCGGCGGCAAGAACCCCTACGGCTACATGGGCCTGGGTGACGTCTTTGTGTTTGTCTTCTTCGGCCTGGTGGCAACGCTCGGCACAACCTACACCCAGGCCGGCCAGGTCAACCTGCCGGCCGTGATCGGTGCGATCGGCACCGGCCTCATTGCCTGCGCCCTGCTGATGGCCAACAATGTCCGCGACATCCCCACAGACATCCAGGCCGGCAAAAAGACCCTGGCCGTTCGCCTGGGCGACAAGCACGCCCGCGAAAGCTACGTGCTGATGCTCGCCGTGGCCATCCTGCTGGTAGTTATCCTGGCTCCCGGGCGGCCGTGGATGCTGATCGTGCTGCTGCTTATCCCGGCCTGCCTGATGCCCGCCTGGCTGATGATCAATGGCCGCAAGCGCAAGAGCCTCATCCCCGTGCTCAAGCAGACCGGCCTGATCAACCTCGGCTACAGCCTGCTGTTCTCACTGGGACTGGTGCTCAGCCACGGATTCTAGGCCGAATCCGGGCGGGTTCTAGGCCTCGGGCGCCTTGGTTTCGGGCGCCTTCGTTTCGGGTGCCTTCGTTTCGGGTGTCTTCGTTTCGGGTGTCTTCGGGCCGCTGTTCCGGATGGTGATGTCCGGGTTGGCGTCCAGGAGGCTGTCCTCGGCGTTGGCGTCGGCCACCTCGCCTTCACTGCGCAGCGGCTTCGCCGTGCCGGAGAGCCGGCCGTGAATGGCGGCCGCGGCGTCGTCGCGCTGTTTCTGGAAGAAAAGGTAGCTGACCGCAAACGCGATCAGCGCTGCGCAGATGACTGACAGCACCGCCCCCAGCTTCAGGAACATAAAAAGCACAAAGAGCGGCGCAAACAGCGCCAGCCGGATCAGGGAGTATTTCAGAAAAGCCACGGTTCAAGTTTAGCCGCCCTGCCTGAACGCCCCCGGCCTGCGGACGATAGAATTAATGGCATGCTCTTCCGTGTGGTTCTCGCCGTCGCAGTTCTCGTCATCTTTGTTTACGGCCTGGTGGACGTGATCCGCACTGACGGCCGCCTCACCCGCGGGATCTCCAAGCCGGCCTGGATCGTGGTGATGATTGTCCTTCCGGTGCTCGGCGCCATCCTGTGGCTGCTGATCGGCCGCCCGCGTGACTCAGCCCCGGTCCGCCAAACACACAGCCACCCCACCGCGCCGGATGATGATCCCGATTTCCTCCGCAACCTGGAAATGCGCCGCCGGAACCAGGCCGAAGCCGCCCGCCTCAAGAAGCTCAAGGACGACCTTGAAGCGAAGGCCAAGGCCGACGGCGGTCCCGCCGGCACCGGACAGGACAGCGCCGGTACCGGACAGGACAGCGCCGGCACGCGGGGCAAGGGTGGGATCGGCCACGACGAAGCCGGCGATGCCAGCACGGGAGACGCGGACACCCACGATACCGGCGACGTAAAGTAGGAGAAACATGGCCCAGCACCCCGACGGAGAATCCCAACAGCCAGTTGCACCCGCCGGGGCTGCCACGCCCCCTCCGCCGCCGCCGCGGCCCGGGCTGTCCTACGCCGCGCCGGCGCCCATCGTTGTCATTCCGCCGACACCGCGGAGCGTCCGCCTGGCGCGGACACTCTGGCTGCTCAGCTTCGTTGCCGGCCTCGCCGTACTCATCGGCTCCTTCCTCACCCGCGACTCACACCTCGAGCGGCTCCGCACTGTGGTGGACCAGATGTCCCCCGGCGGCGGACCTGACGCTGTGACCACATCCGCGACCATTGTTTTCTGGGGTAGCCTGGGCGCCCTGCTGCTGGTGATCCTGCTCGAAGCGGCGGCGCTGGCAATTTTCTCAGCGCGCCGCGGCTGGTCCCGCTGGCTCATGATCCCGCTGCTGGCCGGGCAGGTAATGGTCATGGTGGTGGCCGCAGCTTTCCTCGTCCCCGAGGGCGACGCCGGCAGCTATGTTGTCCTGCTCTGGGGAGCCCAGTTGGGCTTGGCCTTCTTCGGCCTGGTAGCGGTTTTTGTGCCGTCGGCGGGCAGGTGGCTCAAGGCGGCGCGGATCCAGTCGGCGCAGGTCAGGCCGGCGCGGACGCGGCAATAAGGGCTGACCTCAGGCGGACTGCGGGTGCAGCTGCAGGGCCGAGCATTCAGCCACGACGCCCTCACAGCTGCGCATCACCACGCGGCAGGCCTCCACGGCTGAGCGCTCCGTCAGCGGGTTTTCCGATACCGTCCGCCACCGGTTTAGGCAGCGGCGGGCTTCGGCCAGGACTACGTCCGGTCCGGCATCCGGAGCCAGCCCCATCCTCAGGACGGGGGCCGCACCCCAGCCGCCGACCAGCCTTTCAGCCTCCGCCGCCAATTCATCACTGAGGGATACCCCCGTGGTACGGATCGTGGCGAGCAGGCGGAGCTCACGGAACTCATGGGCGTTGGCCTGAAGGCGTTCCAAGGCTGCGGCCAGGCGGCCGGCCCCCTCCCTGGGCGCGGTGCGCAGCAAGCTTTCCACTCCCACCAAGGCAGTGCGGGCTTTGAGTGCATCCCCGCGGGCCTGGAACTGCCGGGCCACAAGGTGCAGCAACGGGTCCAGCCCGCTGCGCCGGGCCAGTTCATGCGCCAGTGGCGTGGGTTCCGTGAAGCCACTCCGAATCAGCACCACGCCCAGCCGTATCCCAAACAGCCCGAACCGCGCAAGGAGGGAGGCCCGGGCTTCGGCGCCCAGGCTTTGCGGTACAGAGGCCCTGATGAACCTGTCCGCCGAGAGCAGCATCCGCTCCCGGGCGGACCGCTCCATGCCGGCCAGGACCTGCAGAGACTCGAAGTCCGACTGGCGCATGCTGCGTGCGCTCTGCGCCAGCAGCCCGGCCACCGGGACCACCCCCAACGCCAGCTTCCGCAGGCTGTCGTCCCGGCGATAACGCTCGGCGATCTCACCGGCTGAGAGAAGTGAATCAATCCGGCCAGCGCCGATCTCATCGGCCCGGGACAGAACGGCAAGGGCGTTCACGGTTCCCGACCTACCCGCCTCGGTATCCCTGAAGGATTCGAGGAACCGCAGGTCCGAGGCGTGCATGTGGCGCATCAGGTAGATGATGGCATCAGCCTCAGAGGGCGCGTCCACGGGGATGAGGAAATCGGTGGACCGGGCAGAGACGTCTTCGGACAACGAGGCGATTCCCGGGGTGTCTATCAGGGTGAGCTCGCGCAGGGCCGGCGAGGGCCACTCCACCACCAGCCGTTCCACGTCCTCGGCGCGGGCGTTGCCCAGGACAAACACCAGGCGGCCGTCCACGCGCTTCAGCGGCAGGATATGCGGTTCACCGGCAATGGGGTAGGCCGTGATCCGCGGCGTGTGCCCGTAGCGGTACCAGGTCACAATCCTTGTGCATTCCCCGGTGTCGGTCGGGGCGATCTCCTCCCCGATGATGGCGTTCAGCAGCGTGGATTTTCCCGCCTTGACCATGCCTGCCACAGCGAGCCTGAGGGGCTCGGACAGCCGCCGGGCATAGGTCTCCAATGCCGCAGCCGCAGCGGGGTCGTCCGCATACACGAGCAGGGCGTCCTGGATCAGGTCCGCCACTCCCGCGCTGATGGACTCCTTCATCTGGCCGCCGCAACCACCGGCGCCGTGCCCACCGACTGGCCGCCCGTCGTCGGACTTCCCGACGCCGGGTCTCCCATCGCCGTGCCGCGCCCGGCCGGAGACTGCGCGGCCTGCGGCCCCGGGGATTGGGCCACTTCGGCGGCCACCAGGCCGGCGGCATGGTGCAGGGCGTCCACCTTCTTGAGCACGGCCTTGATCTCGCGGATGCGGATGTCCTTTTCCAGCGTGTAGGTGGTGGCTGCCTTCTGGGCCGCCGCCACCGAATCCGCCAGGGAGCGGTGGTGTTCGTCCGCGATTTCCGTGAAGTGGTCCCGGGTGGAGCGCTGCACCAGCCGGAGCCGGTCCTTGAGCTGCTTGCCCACCTGGAAGGTGACATCGTCCAGCTGCCGGCGGACCAGCGCCTTGGCTTCGGCCTGCCGGCGCTTCAGCCGTGCTTCCTTGTCCTCGCGGTACGCCTTGCGGCCCAGCAGCAGGCCCGCGCCCACTGACAGGGGATTGATCAGGGCCATACCGAAGATTCCCGTCAAGAGCCCGAACATCAGCACGCCGCCGTAGGATCCGCGCATGCCGATCAGGACCTTCTGCAGGGGGTTCACGTGCCCGTCGTCGAGCCTTGGCATGTTGTCCACCGGGTCCAACGCGTCGCCGGTGTCCGAGACGACCGGCAGGGCCACTTCGTCCTCTGAAAAATGCTCCGCCACCTGTGCGGCCAGCCACTGCGCGCGTTCGCTGGTCCACACAAACGTGTCCGAGATCGCGGCGGCGGCGCACTCCTCGAGCCACGCGGAAAACTGGGTCCAGGTGGGGCCGGGATCGCCCTGGTCAATAGCGGCCTCGGCTTCGCGCTGGATGCGCCGCAGGCGGTCTCGGAGGTCGTACTCCATGTCCGCGATCAGGTCGCCGATGCCGTCGTTGAGCGTAATCTGCCACCGGGCGGAACGTTTGCGCAGCTCATCGGCCTGTGTCTTCGCCTCCTCCAGCCCCGCAATCATCCGGGGCGTCCCCTCAGGATCCTCAAGCGCTCCCAGCTCGGACCGCAAGGACAGGCGCAGGTTCTCAGTCACGGAGAGCAGGTCCTGGCTGGCGGAGCGCCGTTGCAGCCGTTCCGCCTTGCCCACAATTTCATTCCGGAGGTGGCCGATCAGCACGGGGAAACCTGACTCGGCGTTGAGTTCGCTGTCCTGCAGGCGTGCAGCCTCCAGCCGGAGATCTGAGGAAACCGCGAACAGTGGGATGTCCGGCGCCACCTGCGCGAGCTGGGCACGGTCCATGGCCTCCACACGCCGCCAGTCCGGATACAGGTCCGTTTTGGACAGGATGCCCGCAACGCTCGGGGTGATCCGCATGGCCTGGCGCAGGAACCGCATTTCGGGCTCAGTGTATTCCTGCGAGGCATCTGAAACCAGCAGCATGGCGTCCGCTGTGGGCAAGGCTGTGAGGGTTGTCAAGGTGTGCGAGGAGCCCAGTCCCCCCACACCCGGGGAATCGATGACCGTCAGCCCGCCGGCCAGGACCTTGCGGGGCAGGAACACTTCGGCCGCTACCAGCTTCTTGACGTTTCCGGGGTTGCCCCGCTCGGAAACGTAAGCCGCCAGGTCGGCTATGTTGATGGGCTGCCGCTCCAGTGCGGCTTCGTCGCCGGGCTCTGTGCCGGCTTTGGGCAGCAGGATGGCGGCGGACGCGGGGTCCCCGTGGCGGACTACCGTGGGCACCGAGGTGGCGATGTCGTCGTCGACAGGGCACACCGGGGCGTTCACCAGTGCGTTGATAAGTTTGCTTTTGCCTTGCTTGAATTCCCCCACCACGATCACGCGGATACTGGGATCCTTCAGCCGGCGCAGGGTCTGGTCCAGGCGTTTGCGCAGGTCCGCGCGGTCTCCTGTCCCCACCAGTTCGATGCCCTGCTCCACCAGCGACGCCAATTGGCCGGCGTTCATCGGAACCGGCGTCCGTCCAGGGCCTCCCGGTCGTTGCGATTCAGCCATAATCTGTCCTTTGCAGCTGGGGTGCGGGTGGGACGGGGGGATAATCCGCGAAGAGCCCGGCAGGAGGTTGATGGCCTCCTGCCGGGCGCTCCCGGTACCCGGAACTGATGCCTAGAGCACGATTGTCGAATCCTCGACTGCGATGTCGTTGGTCACGTCCAGATCGGTGTTGGTGGAGTTGTCCACGGTGGAGTTGTCCTGGAAGGAATCCTCGACCTCGACCTCAACCGGGTTGAAGGAATCAACAACCTCCACCTCGGTGGTCTCGGTCTGCGAGTTGTCGTTGAAGGAGTCCGCCACGTCAACCGCAATATCGGTGTTGGTCGAGCTGTCCACGGAGGAGTTGTCCTGGAAGGAATCCTCGATCGCCACGTCGGTGTTGGTGGAGCTGTCCACGGAGGAGTTGTCCTGGAAGGAATCCTCGATCTCCACGGCAACATCGGTGTTCGTCGAGTTGTCCGAATTGTCGGAGTTGTCCGAGTTGTCCGAGTTGTCCTGGAAGGAGTCCTCGATCTCCACCGAGTTGTCCACGGAGTTGTCGGAATTGTCGGAGTTGTCGGAGTTATCCGAGTTGTCGGAGTTGTCGTTGAACGAATCAGCGACGTCAACGTCAACGTCGGTGTTGAACGAATCGTCCACATCCAGCTGGCTGTTGCCGATGTTGACGTTGCCGCCGGCGGTGATCGAGTTGTCCGTGGAGTTGTCCGTGGTGTTGTCCGTGTTGTAGGAGTCGGTGGTGTTGTAGGAGTCCCGGACGTTGTTGTCGTCGCCGGCAGCCAGGGCCTGGTCGCCGGATGCGATGACAGCCTCGTTGTCGAACCACTGGTTCACGTCGCCGTCGGCCCAGATGTTCTGGTTGACCGACTGGTCCGTGATCGTGTCGCGGTCGTCCACCGTTGAGGTGTAGGAGTAGTTGTTCACCACGTGGTGAAGCTGCTGGATGGCGTGGGCGTGGTCGTCATGGTGGTCGTGCCCCGCCGGTGGCGGGGTGTGGCCTGCGCCGCCGCCTGCAGGAGGCGGGGTGTGGCCGGCGCCGCCGTTGCCGCCGTTGCCGCCGGTCCACGAGGTGTTCCCGCCGGTGTTGTACTCCCGGTCGAAGGAAGAAGCGTTGACAGTGATGGGTGCGTAGTCCAGGACAACCGGCATAGCGGCGTCAACATCGGCGGAGCAGACTTCGCGCAGGCCGGCATCCTCGAGTGATTGCTCCGGATCGTTCAGGAACTCCTGGGCAGCGGCGGGGTTGTTGAACAGGCCCATCAGGAACTGGACGAGCTGGTTTGCGAGTGTAGGCATTGGATGGTCCTCAAATCTTCTCTGAGTTGTGGATCGCCAGGCCTCGGTGCCGGGCTTAAATCAAACCTAAGGTCCTTCGTAGGGGCCGGGCATCGGGTTGTGTCCCCGTACCCGGAGCCCCGCATTAGGGGTTTGCCTGTTTCGTGGCTAGGGGCAGTAGGGGCTCAGTCCGGGCCCGGATGATCTGCACCTAGCGCCAGCCTCAGACGCACCAGCAGATCGGAGCGGTTTTCGGCCCCAAGCCTCCGCCGCATCCTGGCAATGTGATGTTCAGCGGTCCGGGGGGAAATGTAGATGGCTTTGCCGATTTCCCGGTAGGTCTTCCCTTCCAGGACCAACCGCGCCACTTCCTTTTCGCGTTCGCTGAGCCCCGAGGCGTCGGGATGCGCGCCATGGTTGTTCTCGGCGGCGCTGCGGCGTACTTCCGGTGACAGCCCGGCGGGTGGCCCGGTGGTTCCGCCCTGCGGGTGGAGGTCCCTGGCGCAGGCAAGGAGCCGCACCATGTCCCTGCGCTCGTCTGCCTGCGCGGCCGCATGTCCTGCCAGCCGGGCCCCTTCCCACGGCATGCCCACCACTTTCAGTCCCCGGGCAGCGTTCTCCACATCCGTCGCCTGGAACCGGCCGGCCAGGACGCTGACCCAGGCCTTGCCGGCGGCGGCGAGCACAGCGGCCATGTGACTGTGGTCCGCGGCCCGCACCAGCGCTGCTGCATGCGGGGCAAGGTCGGCCGGGCTTTTGTTCAGCAGGGCAGCCTGGACCGCCGCCCAGTGAAGCGGAACGGCCCACAGGGGCGGCTCCCCCAGCTTGGTCAGCAGAGCCCACGCTTCATCCAGATAATGCGCGACGCGCCGTGTCTCCCGCAACCGGGCGGCAGCAATCATCAGTTCGCCCCACGGCAGCAGGCTGTAAAGGTCGACGGCGGTGTGCAGCATCGCTTCGCGGGCGCGCTCCCAGGCCATCACCAGGTCATGGACGTCGCCGCTGCGCCGCGCAAGGCCCACTTCCAGGGCCGCGCACAGGAACTCGTCCCTGGGCACCAGCGGCCAGTGGTTGGCTTTGGAGGCTTCGTTGATGGCCAGCCGTGCTTCGTCAGCATCGTCCTGCTGCATGGCCGACCACGCCTGCAAGAGGTGGAGCCGTGGCCTAGCGGCGTCACCGCCCTGCCTGGCGGCGACGGCGGAGCGGATGATGGTGTCCGCTACGTGGGGTTCACCGCTGTGGAGGGCCAGCAACGCGGCCAACGCTCCAGGGGTGTCCGGAAGGGGCAGCGCCGAACCGGACGCGTTGAGCATGTCCGAAGCATGGATCAGCAGGGGAAGGCCCTTGTGTGGATCCCGCTCCATCGACTCCATCAGGCCTTTGCCCGTTTGCGAAAGCGCCACCGCCAGTAGGGTGGGCGACACCGGTGCCGACCCGGCTGGAAAGGCCTCTTCCGCGCCCATCCGGTTGCCGCTGCCGATCATGGCCACCGCGGCAAGCGGTGCGGACCGGCCCATGTTCGCCGGACCAAGCCAGGCATAGAGGTCGGCGCTGCGGACCAACAGCCCGCGCTGGGCCCAGACGGAAGCGGCAACATCCACGCCCAGCCGGACATCCGGCGGATCGGAGCTCACCAGGAGACCGTCAATAATTCGGCCGGCGGCGTCGAGGTCGCCCGCTGCGGCTGCGGCCTGGGCGCGGCGGGCAGCGGTGCGCAGTTCGTCCGCCCCTGCCAGCAGCGCTTCGCTGTATAACTGGGCGGCCAGACCGGGGTCGTGCTGCAGCGCTTTGTCCGCGGCGGCTTCGAGTTCGGCGGCGACCCTCGGGTCGGCCAGCCCGCCCCTTGCCAGTTCACGCGCAAGGTCGCCGAGGGGCCGGCCCTCGGCCGACACAAAACCGACGAGTTGCCGCTGCAATGCATGCACCCGGGCCGTGGGTGTGCCGTTCAGGAGCGCGTGCTGCGCCGGGCCGGCGACTGTCCCATCGGCAAGCAGCAGGCCCGAGGACTCGGCACGCTGGACCACCGCGTCCAGGCCCGGACTGCCAGGACTTTCCAGCTTGTGGTCGAGCTCAGCTGGCAGCGGGCCGGGCAAGGTGAACCCCACGGACAGTGCCAGCAGGAGTTCCCGGACTGCCGCATTCTCGCCCCGCAGCTGCTGTGCCATGTGGCTGGTTCCGCCCGGCGCCGACGTATCTGCCTCGGGCAGGTTCCCTTCGGGCTGCGTGTGTTCGGCCGCCATGACTCAGACCGCTGGCTCGGTGGTTGGCACGGGATCCATGGTGGGTGCCGGTTCCGCGACCGGGTCGGGCACCGGCGCAGGATCCGTCGTCGGCTCGGGGGCCGGCGCAGGATCCGTCGTCGGCTCGGGGGCCGGCGCTGGGTACGTCGTCGGGTCCGGCGCAGGATCCGTCGTCGGATCCGGGGCCGGGTCAGTGGTCGGGTCCGGCGCAGGATCGGTCGTGGGATCAGGAGCCGGGTCGGTGGTTGGGTCCGGTGTAGGAGCCGTCGGATCGGGAGCCGGGTCAGTGGTCGGAGCGGGTACAGGATCGACGGGCAACGTGCCCGGGCCCGGCGCCGGGTCCGTCGTCGGGTTGGTCACCGGACCCGGGGCGGAGCCTCCGGAACCCTGTGCAGGCTCACCGGAGATGCCCGTCCCGGCAGCGGCCTCGCCGGCGGCTGGTTGGCCTGCTTCGGTAGGTGGCCTGCTGGTGGGCGAGGCAGCAATGTCCAGTCCCGCGGAACTGGCCGCCGCACCGCTGTCCTTCGGTTTGGCGCTGGCTTCAATCCCCCGTACCGGGACCTGCGCTGCGCCGGCTCCTGCCGCGGGGCCACCGGCGCCGGGTCCACCCGCTGCGGGTCCGCCTTGGACAGCGGCTGCGTCGGTACCGCGTGCGGTGTCCTTCGCCGCATCTGCGTCCTGCGGGACGAACATCGCCGTGAGGCTGCCGAGTCCGTCCGGGCTCTGGGCTGCCGTCGCTGTGAGCCCGGTGAAGAGCGCCGCCACCGCTGCCACCGCGGTGAGCCGCACGGACGGACGGGGGGCATGCGCTCCGCCCTTACGCCCGGCGGCGTGTGCACCGGCGGCATGGGCACCGGCGTCGGCATGCCGGGACCAGCTGGCTCGTCGGCCGGCAGCTCCAGGATGCCCGTCAGCCTGCGTGAGGACGACGGCGGAGGGTGGCTGTGCGGTCAAGGCGGCGGGCTGCGCGGTCACCTCCGGCTGCGCGCGGAGGGCGGCAACGGCGGCGCCGAGGCAGATGGATGACTTGGGATCGGCGTCCACGGCGATGGGCCGGTCCAGCTGCTCCGAAATCAGCTGCGCCACGAGGGGAATCCGCGACGAGCCGCCGATGAGAAGCACCGCGGACAGGTCAGCCGGGGTGAGCCCAAGGTCCTGCAGCGAACGCTCCAGGGCGTCCACTGTCTCCCGGATGGGCTCGCTGATCATCGCCTCGAATTCGGACCGGACCAGCCGCACCTGCTGCTGGATCCCCGGCAGCAGCACCGAAATGCTGGCCTCGCTGTCCGCGGACAGCGCCTCCTTGGCTTCCACACACTCCCGCCGCAGGCGCGCCAAGGCTGCCAGCGCGCCGGGCGCCGACGGGTCAAGATTGGCCAGGCGCTGCCCGGCGTGGTCGGCAACGTACCGCAGGACGGCCGCGTCGAAGTCGGCGCCGCCCAGCCCCTCGATCCCTTCGGGACGGCCCAGTAATTCAAAGTGGCCGGCGTCCGCTTTCTTCAGGACTGCGGTGTCGAAGGTCCCGCCACCGAGGTCGTAGACGGCGATGGTACTGCCATCCTCCACCCGCACCTGTGCGGCGTAGTGCAGCGCCGCCGCTTCCGGCTCGCTGATCAGGGTGACGTTGGCGAGGCCCTTGGCCGCGAGGGCCGCGAGGATAAGCTCCGTCCGGTGCGCGCCCCAGGAGGCCGGGTAGGAAAGGATGATGTCCGACGGCGGCGCGCCCTCGCGCTCTTCAGCCCGGTCTGCGACCCAGCGCGCCATGGTGGCGAAGATTTCCTCAGCGGGGAGGGACAGCGTGCCTACCGCAATGGGGACGTCGTCTCCGACCCGCCTTTTGAACTCCCGCACCACCCGCTCCGGAGAGTCAAGGCCGCGGCGTTCGGCCGCCTCACCCACCAGGATGGGTCCTTCCTCCGGGTAGTAGACCACAGAGGGCACCGCCGTTCCGCGGAGACCCAGAGGGAGGCTCTCCGGAACGCGCGAGGCATTGTGATCAATTCGGACTATGGCGGCGGCGGTGAAACTGGTCCCGACATCAACGGCGAGAACATAGCTCATGGGCACCTCGGCAAAACGCAGCTAGTTGTCTGCGAGCTTCATCACGGACAACTCCCACCAAGGTAGCATCCCCGTCTGCGGGGCAACACCCTGATTCATACATCGATTGGTGTATTAGGTGCGGGCTGAGGCGGTTCGCCGGAGAAACCCCTGCTCAGAGGCCCGAGTAGGAATGCAGGCCATTAAAGAATTGGTTCACGATGGTGAAGTTGAAGACAACGCACAGGTAGCCCACGATCGACAGCCAGGCGGCGCGGGTGCCGGTCCAGCCACGCGTGGCGCGGGCGTGAAGATAGCCCGCGTAAACCACCCAGATCACGAATGTCCAGACTTCCTTGGTGTCCCAGCCCCAGAACCGTCCCCAGGCTTTTTCGGCCCAGATGGCACCGAACATCAGGGTGAACGTCCAGCCGATGAAGGCGATGGCGTTGATCCGGTAGGACAGGTTTTCCAGGCTCAGCGCCGAGGGAACCAGGCGCATAAAGCCAAGCTTGTCGGCACCGCCAGCAGCCACCGTCTTTTGCCGGTGGGACTGGACCAGCTGCAGGGCGGACATGGCGAACGTGAGGGTGAAGAGGGCGGAGGACATCACGGCGATGGACACGTGGATGATCAACCAGTAGCTCTGCAGCGCCGGAACCAGGTGGCCCACCGGAGTCCAGTAGGCCACGGAGGCGGCCACCAGCATGATGATGGCCAGGCCCACCACAAACGTGCCGAGGAACCGCAGGTCACGCCGGATCAGCACCACCAGGAACACGGCCACGGCCACAAAAGCGCCGGTGGTCAGGAACTCGTACATGTTGCCCCACGGCACCCGTCCTGAACCCACGGCGCGCGTGATGACGCCGGCGGCGTGGATCAGCACGCCGAGAACAGTGAGGGCGACAGCAACGCGCGCCGGAACGCGGCGTTCCGCGGCGTAGCGCATATCGGCGTCGGCGGTCTGCCCGGCCCCGGAAGCGTCGCCGCCCCGCTTGGCAACGGACGACGACGGCCGCTCGGCCCGCCCTACCGGTCCGGCCAGGTGCGAGTCCACCCGGTCCGCTGCCACACTGTCCGCTGCCGCGGCTGAGCCAGCGCCGGCCATTGCGGGCACCTTGGTCCCGGCAGCCTCGGCCGCCTTCAGGTCAATTGCGCGCAGCGCCTTGCTGCTCTTGGCGAGGTCCCAGGCAAAGGCGATGAACGCCACGGTGTACGTGCCGGCGGCGAGCAGCATAAACAGCTCGCTGTACTGGCCCATGGTTTCGTTGATGGCGAACGGCATTACTGGTCCTTTTTCGGCCCGGTGGGGCCAGCTGGGGAGGTGAGCGATACTGCGCCATTATCGCCCTGGCGGCTGGGAGTTTGCTGGGTGCCGGTGGAATCGGAATCCTCAAGCTGCCACTCTTCGGAGAGCAGCTTCCTGATGACCGCCGCCTCCGCGGCTAGCCGGTGGTCCTCACCGCGGGCAAGCAGGCCATACTCCACCATGGTCCGGCCGTCCTCGTGGGTCCCGGTCCGCACCCAGACGCGACGCCGGTTCACATACAGCGAGACGATCAGGCCACCCACGGCCAGGAGCGCGAAAATGAGTGCGTAGACCTGGCCCGGATTGTGGTGGATGTCCACGCCCACGTACCGCTTTACGCTGTCAAAGCTGATGCTGCCTTTGCCGTCCGGCAAGGTGTAGGTGCTGCCCGGAGCCAGGGTGATGCCGCCGGCGTCCAGGTTGCGGGCGTTCAGCGGCGTGAGGTCACTGACGTCCAGTTCAAAGACGTTCTGCGGCGAGCCGGCGTCCAGGCCAAGGTCCCCGAAGTAGGAGTTCAGGGTCAGCCGCGGGTTGAACAGGTCCGGATCGCCGCTGAAGGACACACCCTCGTCGGTGACAAACGCCGTGGGCAGGAAGAACCCCACGAAGCCCAGCTGTTCGGGCCGCGCGTCCGGGACCTTGATCACCAGGGACGAGTAGTAGTTGTCACCCTGGAGCTTGGCCACCACGGGACCCTGCATGGCCACGTTGCCGGCGCCGTCGCGGATGGTCACCACGGGCGCGTAGCCGTTGCCGGTGAGGTAGATGCTGGTGCCGCCCAGGGTCACGGGATCGTTGACCTTCAGGACTTCCTGCTTGGCGGGCGATTCAGGGGTTTCCCGGGTGGTGACTTCGGCGTTGAAGTCGATGGGCTGACCGATTTTGCCCGGTGATTCGCGGTCAAACAAGACGTCGAATTTGTCCAGCTGGATGGAGTACGGCTGCAGCTGGCTGGACTGGAAGTTGGTGCCGGGGGTGAACTGGTCGTAGCCCACCAGCGTGTTCACGAAGGTGTCGCCCTCCACCAGGATGCGCTGGCCGCTGTAGCCGAACAGGCCGCCCACGGCCACGGACACCAGGACCCCGATCAGCGAGGTGTGGAACACCAGGTTCCCTACCTCCTTGGCAAAGCCGCGCTCGGCGCCCAAAGACGGCCGCGCGCCGTCGTCGTCCCTCACCTCAACGCGGTAGCCGCGCTTCTTCAGCACCCCGGCGGCACTGCGGATGGCGTCCGACGCCGGGAGGCCGGCGTCGGCGGGAACCACCAGAGTGCCGTACTCGGGGAGGCGGGATAGACGTTTGGGGGTCCGCGGCGGCTGGGAGCGCATGGCCTTGTAATGGGCGATGGCGCGCGGGACCACGCAGCCGATCAGCGAGATAAACAGCAGGATGTAGATGGCCGAGAACCACGCCGAGGAATAGACATCGTAGAGCTGCAGGGTGTCCAGCAGCTTCCCGTAGTCCGGGTTGTCCTTGATGTACTGCGTCACGATGGACGGGTTGGCCGGACGCTGCGGGAACAGCGAACCGGGCACCGCGGCAACGGCCAGGAGCAGCAGCAGGAACAGCGCCGTGCGCATGCTGGTCAGCTGGGTCCAGGCCCAACGCAGCATCTCCACCGGCCCCAGGACAGGCAGCGCCGCCTCAGTTTTGGCGGCGGCACCGGGTGCCGGGGACTTTTTGTTTGCTTTCACGCGCTCGCTCATCAGATCGGCAACTTCACATCGGTTTGGAACCAGTACTGCAACTCGGTGACCCAGGTGCCCCAGACGCCGCTGGCCATCAGGAGGCCAAGGACCACCAGGATCCCGCCGCCGGTCCGCTGGATGGCCAGGCGGTGCGTGCGGAAGAAGGACATCACGCCCATGCCGCGGCGCACCGCCAGGGCAATCAGCAGGAACGGGATGCCCAGGCCTAGGCTGTAGACAAATGCCAGGAAGGCACCCTTGGCGGCGGAGGAACCGCCGGACAGGCTCAGGAGCTGGACGGCGGAGTAGGTGGGGCCGATGCACGGCGCCCAGCCCAGGCCGAACGTGAGGCCCAGCAACGGCGCGCCCCACAGGCCGGCCGGTGGCTTGGCGTGGATCTTCGCATCACGCTGCAGCCAGCCGAAACCGCCCATAAACACCACACCCATGAGGATGACCAGGACCCCCAGCAGCTGGGTGATCCAGGCGTTCTGCGAGCCGGTGATCAAGGTGCCCAGTTGGCCGAACGCTCCGCCCAGCAGGACAAAAATCACGGAGAAGCCCAGCACAAAAAGCCCGATGCCCGCGAGCATCCGGCCGCGCTTTTGCTTCTGCAGGTCCACGCCGCTCAGGCCGGTGACGTAGCCCAGGTAGCCCGGCACCAGGGGCAGCACGCACGGCGACAGGAAGGACACCAGGCCGGCGAGCAGCGCCACCGGGATGGCAAGCAGGAGCGAGCCGTTCAGGATGGTTTCGGCGAAGGGGCTGTTCACGGTCCGGGGCCGCCGCTACTCTGCCACGGCGGCGGTGATGAGGGATTTGAGGGTGCCCTTCTGGATTTCGCCCAGCACGCGCGAGGCCACGCGGCCCTGCTTGTCCAGGACCAGTGTTGTGGGGACTGCCCCCGGCGGGACCAGGCCGGAGACGGCCAGGAGCACGCCGCCGTTCTTGTCGTCGAAGCTGGGGTAGGTCAGGTTGAAGGTCTTGTCGAAGGCCTCTGCTGTGCCTTTTTCGTCGCGGAGGTTGACGCCGAAGAACTGCACGCCCTGGTCCTTGAAGTCCTGGTGCAGCTCTTCCAGGATGGGTGCTTCCACCCGGCAGGGTGCGCAGGCGGCGAACCAGAAGTTCAGGACCGTCACTTTGCCCTGGAAGTCCGCGGAGGCTACGGGGGTGCCGTTGAACAGCGTGCCGTTAATGGCGACGGCGGCCTTTCGGTCCGCCGCGGTGAACTCGGTCACCGAGCCGTCCCCGGCTACGTAGTTCTTGTTGTCGCCGGCTTTTGCCTGCTTGGCGAGGGCGTCTTCCTGGGCGCAGGCGGACAGTCCCAGTGTCAGGGCGGTCAGGGCTGCGCCGCCGGCGGCGAGTACGGCACGGCGGGATGCGGTGCTTGATGTTTTGCTGGATGTTGTGCGTGCGCCAGTCATGTCAGGCTCCGGGGGTGCTGGCGGCACCGGGAAGGAGTACGGCAGCGGGCTCGCTGTAGTCAACGCGCAGGAGCGAGCCGTCGTCGTCGAACACCAGGGAGGTGATGGACGTCAGCGTGCACTCGCGTTTGCGCGGGTCATGCCACAGCGGCTTGTTCTCGGCACTGAGGCGGGTGGCCCAGATGGGGAGCTGGTGGCTGACCATGATGGCTTCCGGGCCGTCGGTTCCGTAGTCCCCGGCGGCCAGGTCGATAGCTCGGAGCCGGGCGTCCTCAACAGCTGACCTGACGCGTGCGGCCTGCGCCTTGTACGGTTCGCCCCAGGACGGCCGGAACGGGTTGACCAGGTGGGGCCAGTGCTTGGGCTTCCGGAGCTCGGCCTTGGTGACCTTCATGCCCTGGAAGTAGTTTTCCGCTTCGATAATGCGGCCGTCTGTGTGGATTTCCAGACCAAGCGCCTCAGCCGTGGGAGCCGCCGTTTCCTGCGCCCTGACCAGCGGCGACGCCGCGAGGTAGACGATCCTGGCCCCGCGCGCGGCACGCTCGGCGAAGTGGTCGGCGAGCATCTGCGCCATCTCCCGGCCCAGCTCGGAGAGGTGGAATTCGGGCAGCCTGCCGTACAGAACGCGGTCAGGATTGTGGACCTCGCCATGGCGGAGCAGATGGACAGTGGATTGGGGCATGTTTACTAGTTTCTCAAAGATGGCGGGCTATCCGAAATCTTCTACATCCAGTAGAACTCAAACTTTTGGAAAAATGTTCCGGAACAGGGAACAAAACATGCAAATGCATGTTTATACTGGATGCAGCGGATAGTTGATGATTCAACAGATGAAGCGTCAAGCTATCCGGAAGTACCACCCGACAAACCCAAGGAGAAACACCATGACTCTTCCCGCAGACGTCACCACCGGCACCTGGATCCTCGACAACTCCCACAGCGAGATCGCCTTCACCGTCCGGCACGCCGGCATCAGCAAGGTCCGCGGCCAGTTCAAGGACGCCGTGGCAACCCTGGACCTCGCCGACAACGTGGCCGATTCCAAGATCAGTGCCACCATCCAGACCGCCAGCTTCGACTCCGGCGATGTCAACCGTGACGGCCACGTCCGCGGTGAAGACTTCTTCGACGTCGAGGCCTTCCCGGAAATCTCCTTCGTCTCCAACGGCCTCGTGGCCAAGGGCAACAGCTACGAGCTGACCGGAGACCTCACCATCAAGGGCGTCACCCGCCCCGTTGCCCTCGAGACCGAGTTCAACGGCGTGGCCGTGGACCCGTTCGGCATGACCCGCGCCGGCGTCTCCGCTGAAACCACCATCAGCCGCAAGGACTTCGGCCTGACCTGGAACGCCGTACTGGAAGCCGGCGGCGTGCTGGTCAGCGACAAGGTTGCCATCAACCTGGAGCTCGCGTTCATCGCACCCGCAGCCTAGCTTTTCTTCCCGAAGCACCCCGGCCGCCATTTCCCCGGAATCTGGCGGCCGGGGTGCTTTGTTTTATCCCCTAGATACAGGCGGACACGCGGTCTACAGTGAGACCCATGAGCAACAGTGAAGTACCACAGCCCCAGCAGCCCCAGCAGCCCGGCGCCGAGCAGCCCGGCGCCCAGCCGCCTGCCACTCAGCCGCCTGCCAGCAACGTTCCGCCCGCCGGCTACCAGCCGCCACAGGGTTACCCGCAGACTGGCCAGGCCTACTCGCAGCCAGGACAGCCCTACGGCCAGCCCGGGCAATCAAACAACCAGCCGGGCCAGCCGGGCGGCTTCCAATTTGCAATGCCCACCGACGGCCCCCACAACTTCAACGACGTCATGCCCAAGGGCGGTTTCTCCGGCATGTTCAGCGTGACCGGGCTGCCCACCGAGCTCAAGGTCTCGTACTGGATCTGGCTCATCGGCGGCATGCTGGGTGTACTGGGCGGCCTCTTCGGCATGCTTGCCACCCTGGCATTGTTTACCGTGGCGCCCGCATTGGCTGCGGTGGTCCTCCTTCTCGTCCTGGTGGCACTCGTCCTGGGCGCGGCTCAGATTGTCCTGGTCCTGAAGATGAAGGAAGGCAAGGAATGGGCCCGCCTTGCCCTCACAATCGTCGCCGGCGTTTCGCTGGTGCTCGCCGTGCTCGGCGGCAGTGTTGGCGGCGGCAGCGGGATCGGTAACAACTGGCTCGGCTTCCTCATCAGCGCCGCGGCAACCGTTCTGATGTGGCTGCCGAACTCACAGGCCTGGTTCAACTCCGTCAAGGGCCGCGCGTAGACGCATCCCACCCAGCTGGCCAGGCCATTACGGGCGCTTCTGGCCCTGAATAGACAGCCGCGCGTGCACGAATATCCCTGGAAACAGGGTCTTGAACGATCCGGGCTGAGTTAAGCCGGAATACCTCTCTGGAATGATCCCCCGCAGCACGCGCCGGGGGTACGGTGGAACCAAGCCGTACTGGGGGCAGGCCAGTTGGACTGCACCCAGCAGCCGAACTGACATCCGACCTGCAAAGGACCGCTCATGAGCACGCCTGTCCCGCCTCCCGTCCCGAACGAGCCCGAGCCCGGCAACCAGCCGCCGGCACCCCGATACGGCGAGAACAGCCCGCAGTTCGGGCAGCCCACTCCCCCGGCGCCGCAGTACGGACAGAACGCCCCGCAGTACGGCCAGCAGACTCCCCCGGCGCCGCAGTACGGACAGAACGCCCCGCAGTACGGGCAGAACACCCCGCCGCAGTTCGGCCAGCCCACACCTCCGCCCTATGGCCAGCAGCCGTACGGACAGTCTCCCTACGCGCAGTACCCCTCCGAACAGCCGCAGGCCACGGGATCCAACGGGATTCCCCAGCTGGTCAACATCTCGTTCTGGCTGCTGATTGCCGCGGGCGTTGTGTATGTCATCAGCCTGCTGATGGGCATTGGCATGCTCGATGACCCTGCGATGCGCAATGCCTTCGAAGACGCCATGCGCAGCGGCGGCGCCACCGGCACGGAGTTCGCCTACGAGGACCTCAAGGGCGTCCTCGCCGGATCGCTCGTGGTCTTCGCCATCATCGGCGCCGGGCTGTACGCGCTGGTGGCATTCTTCGTCCGCAAGGGCAAGAACTGGGCCCGCATCCTCGGCACCGTTTTCGCGGCGCTGTCGATTTTCGGCCTCTTCGGCGTACCGAGCCTCGGAACCGTGGGGACTCTCGCCGGGATCGCAGCCATCGTGCTGCTCTACCTGCCGGCGGCGGCTCCGTACTTCCGCAAGCAGCAGCCGTTCGGTAGCCCGTACGGCGCCCCGGGCACCACGCCTGGCAACCCCTACGGCCAGTAGTACCAACCAGTCGAAATCCACACCCTAACGGGCGTGGACCCCGCCAGCCGCCGAAGAACTAGGCGGTCCGGTCAGGGGTCTGCGCCCGTTGTGCGTGATAGGCGAGGATCTGCAGTTCGGTGGCCATGTCCACCTTGCGGAGGTTGACGCCCGCGGGGACCTGCAGCATGACGGGGGCGAAGCTCAGGATGCTGTGGACACCGGCCGCCACTACGCGGTCGCACACGGCCTGCGCCACGGTGGCCGGAAGTGCCAGGACCACCATGTTGGCGCCGGTCCGTTGCAGGACGGCCTCCATATCCGCGGCGTCGCTGACCCGCAGCCAGCCCACCTCATTGCCCACCACCATCTGGTCGGCGTCGAAAATTGCCACCACGTCAAAACCGCGGGACTCGAAGCCGCCGTAGCGGGCCAGGGCTTTGCCCAGGTTACCCGCGCCCACGATGGCGACCTTCCAGTCATGGGTCAGTCCCAGGGCCGCGGAGATATGGCGGCTCAGATACTGCACTTCGTAGCCCACGCCGCGCGTGCCGTACGAACCCACATAGGAAAGGTCCTTGCGCAGTGTTGACGAGCTCACGCCCGAAGCTTCTGCCAGGGATTCCGAAGACACCCGCTCGACGCCGTCGGACAGCAGCGTATTAAGGGCGCGCAGGTAGATGGTCAACCGTGCCACTGCTGCGGGCGGTATCTGCTTGGCCGCCTCTGTACCGTGGACAGGCTGCGGACCCTGGGCATTCTCTGCACCTTGGACAGCCTGGGGAGATGAATCCAGCGAAGTCACTATCCCCTCCATCCCATCGCGTCGTGACTCCACTCTAGAGCCCCGCCGCTGGTGCCAACAAAGCCGGTGTCATTCTGCGAGGCCGCTTTCCTATTGGGCCATGGCGCGTTGGAGGACGCGCTCCAGCCGGGCTTCGTCGATCTTCCAGAAATCGCGCTGGATTCCATCCACCAGGACCACCGGGATTTCCTCCGCGTACCGCTCACGCAGTTCCGGCAGCTCGTCCACCAGCTGTTCCGTCCACCCAAGTCCCAGCAAGGCAGTAACGCGTCCGACGGCGTCGCGCGCCTCTGCGCACAGGTGACAGTCTGCTTTGGTGATGAGGACTACCTCGGGTTTTGCCATGCATTAACCGTAACGCCCTTCGGGGCAGAAGGCAGGGGCCGACGGCGGGGCACGAGGAGGCACTGGCACTGGCACTAAAATCTTGGCCACCGAGTATTGACTAGACTCGTGGACATGCCCGAGGAGAAGTACGTCGCTGTGGTGACCCAGCCGGATGCAGTGATGCAGACCGGCGAAGCCGCCTTCTTCGACGTCGACAACACCCTCATGAAGGGCGCCAGCCTTTTCCACGTCGCCCGCAAGATGCACCAACGCGGAGCCTTTACCCTGACGCAGGCTGCGGGCTTCGCGTGGAAGCAGTTCAAGTTTGTGGCGCGCGGCGAGAACATGGACGACGTCCACGCTGTCCGCGATTCCGCCCTCACCCTCGCCGCGGGCATCACGGTGGAAGACGTCAAGGCCTTGGGCGAAGAGGTCTACGACGAAATGATCGCGTCCAGGATCTGGCCCGGCGCCAAGGCACTGGCGCAGCAGCACCTCCGCGTGGGCCGGCGGGTCTGGCTGGTCACCGCAACCCCCATTGAGGTCGCCGCGGTCATTTCCACCAGGCTGGGCCTGACCGGAGCCTTGGGCACGGTAGGCGAGGTTGCCGACGGTATGTACACCGGCCGCCTGGTGGGTGACATCCTGCACGGTGCAGCGAAGGCTGTGGCCGTCCGGGAACTTGCAGACGCCGAAGGCCTGGACCTCAAGCGGTGCTGGGCCTACAGCGATTCCTACAATGACATCCCGCTGCTGACAGTGGTGGGGCACCCGGTGGCCATCAATCCCGATGCCAGGCTCCGCCGCCACGCGCGGGACAACAACTGGCCGGTCTACGATTTCCGTTCCGGCCGCCGCGCAGCCACCCTGGGGCTCAAGGCAGCAACGGCCGGCGGCGCCGTGTACGGGCTCTGGCGCGGATACTCCCGGATGCGCGGCCCCGCATCTAAGTAGCGCTAACTGTCGCTTTGAGGCCTCATAGCGACAGATAGCGCTACTTCAGTTGGGCGGGTGTGACCACTTAGACGCAAAAAAATGCCCGCTGCCGGGAAGGCAACGGGCATTTCACGCTTGTCGAAGTATCTCTACTTCTTATTGCGGCGCTGGTGACGGGTCTTACGAAGCAACTTGCGGTGCTTCTTCTTGGCCATACGCTTGCGACGCTTCTTAATAACTGAACCCACGAAAGTTCCTCACAAACTAGATGCAGTACCTGTCTGATGGAAAAGGTCCGTGGACAGAGCTACAGAACTGAAACAACTGACAGATTCTTACAATGACGTAAAACGTTCCTTAACAGGGTACCGCTTCTTGGCGATGCCCACTGACCGCAGGTAATGCTCAGGCGGTTTCGGTGTGCCCGTCCACCACAGCACCCTTGAGGTACTGGTCGACGGCGTTTTCCGGGACCCGGTACGACCGGCCGAAACGCACCGCGGGCATTTCGCCTGAGTGGACCAACCGATAGACGGTCATCTTGGAGACGCGCATGACCTCGGCCACTTCGGCCACGGTCAGGAACTTCGCGTTCGAGAAGTTCTGTTCTGCGGACATTTCCCTATTCCTTTGCTGATGGATGACGACAGTAACCCCAGCTGTGTTTCATTTTCGGTGTGCCGATGCTGAGCCATCCACCAACCATGTGTTAGATACTCTAGAGGTTCATGGGGCTGTAGTGAAAGTCATCCGGGCAATCATTAAGCGGTCCGGCGCTTCCGGGCGGACGCCGCGAGCTGATCGAGGACCGAAACGGATACGTCCCAATCCATGCACGCGTCCGTGACGCTCTGGCCGTAGACCAGCTCCGCCCGGCCCGCCGCGTGCTCGGTGACATCCAGGTTCTGGGCACCGCCCACCAGGAAGCTCTCCAACATGACGCCCGCGACGGCCTGCGTCGCCTTGCCGCCGCGCTCCAACTGTGCGCCGATTTCCAGTGCCACCTCCGCCTGCCGGTGGTGGCTCTTGCCGCTGTTGGCGTGGCTGGCGTCCACGATCAGCCGGGGGTTGAGCCCCTTGCCGGCGAGCCTGGCGGAAGCACTTTCGACGTCGGCAGCTGAGTAGTTGGGCCCCTTACGTCCACCCCGAAGGATGACGTGGGTGTCCGGGTTCCCGGCGGTGGCCACCAGCGCGGCCCGGCCGTCGCCGTCGATCCCCAGGAAAGCCTGCGCGGCAGCGGCGGCGCCGCACGCGTCGAGCGCGACCTGGAGGTCGCCGTCGGTCCCGTTCTTGAATCCGATGGGCATGGAGAGCCCGGAGGCAAGCTGGCGGTGGATCTGGCTTTCGGTGGTGCGGGCCCCGATGGCTCCCCACGAGATCAGGTCCGCCATGTACTGGGGGCTGATGGGTTCCAGGAATTCGGTGGCGGTGGGCAGCCCCAGCGCGGTGAGCTGCTGCAGGAACTCCCTGGCGGTCCGGAGCCCGGTGACCATGTCGTGGCTGCCGTCCAGGCGCGGATCGTTGATCAGGCCCTTCCAGCCCACGGTCGTGCGGGGCTTTTCGAAGTAGGTGCGCATCACGATCAGGAGGTCGTCACGGTGCTTTTCTGCCTGGCTGACCAGCCGGCGGGCGTATTCCAGCCCTGCCTTGGGATCGTGGATGGAGCAGGGGCCCACGATGACCAGCAGCCTGTCGTCCACGCCGTCCATGATGGCGCGCACTTCGTCGCGGCCACGCTCGACGACGTCCGTCACCCGGGCGTCCAGGGGCAGCTCGGCGATGAGCTCCTGGGGCGTGGGCAGCGGCGTGAATTCGCTGACGCGCAGATTGGACGTGGATTTTGCGGGAGTGGCTGTCGCGGCGCTCATGTTCGGGTCCTTTTCCAGATAGGAAAGCGGGCCCAGATCAGAACCCGCCGGAGAAATGGCGAAGGGCAGAGAATGATCTCTGCCCTGTTGGCTCTGAAGGAAGATGGATGCGTGTCAGTTAGACGCGGGCTCCTCCAGAGCCAACGAAAAATACGCATACCAACGGTTTGTCATAGGCACACCATAACCGCGGGCTGCGACGGCCGCAAAATCACGGCCGTCACACGTGGAAATCCGGGCCCCAGTCAGCCGCCCGCCCAACTAGGTAGCGCTATCTGTCGTTTTGAGCCTCCAAAACGACTGATGGCACCACCTACTTGGTCAGGGGGATCAGCCCAGGAGCTCGCGGAGGTACCGCAGCTGCCTGATCCAGTGGTGCTCCTGGCCGCCCTCGTGGTTGTTGAACCGGTAGACCTCGATCTCCTTTTGTGCCGCGGAGTCGCCGCCGTAGGCGTTGAAGCTGGCGAACACCGTGGACGGCGGGCAGACATCGTCCATCTGCGCCACCGAGTACAAGGCAGGCGCGGTGGCCGCCCGGGCCAGGTTGACGCCGTCGAAATAGTTCAGGACCGCGAGCATCGGCTCATACCGGTACCGGTGCCGGCCCAGAAAAGCCGCGATTTCCGGATAGGGGCCGCGGGCCGCGATGTCGATCGACCTAGGGAAGTCCTGAAGGAAGGGGACGTCGGGCAGCGCGGCGATGACGCCGTCGAGCCTTCCCGCCGCCAGTCCGGCAACCGCCACCACAATGCCGCCGCCCTGGCTGATTCCCGCCAGGACCACGCGCGACGGGTCCACCTCCGGGTGGGACTGCGCCGCTCCCACCGCACGGAACGCGTCCACGTACACCCGGCGGTAGTAGTAGTCCTCGCGGCTGCCGGCGCCCCTAGTCATGAGCCCCGCGTAGGCCACCTCGCCCGCCGACGGGTGGGGATCCGCCGTTTCGCCGAGGATCCCGCCATAGCCCTGGCCGCGGGTGTCCATGATGAAGTGCGCGTAGCCGGCCTGCGCCCACTTGGTGTCCTGGTTGACCAAGCCGCGCCCGCCCGAGTAGCCGATGTACTGCACAACGACGGGCAGCCGGGTTCCAGCGCGCCGGTTCGCCGGGAGGTGCAGCCAGCCCTTGATCGGCGCACCGCCGTAACCGGCGAACGTGACGTCGAAAGTGTCGATGACCGACAAATGGTTCTCCACGGGCTCGAACGTTGCGTTGAGCGGGAACGTCCGGGCCTCGTTGAAAGTGGCGTCCCAGAAATCCTTGAGGTCGGCGGGCGGCGTGACGCTCGAGGAGTAGCCGCGGAGCTGGTCAAGGGGAAGGTCGAAGAGGGGCATGCTGCTGTCCGGTCCTGTCTCGTTGGGTTGCTATCGGAGATCCTACGTCACACAATCTGCCCGGGGCACCACTCTTGACGCGAAAGGACACTTGGGCCCCGCCTCCGGGCGCGAGCGGACACTTGAGGCCCGCCGCCGGGGCCTCCAGTGTCCTTTCGCGCTGGGATGCTGGGTGGTTACAGGCGGGAGAGCTGCGGCGTGAATGTTTGCAGCTCGTGCGATGACACCACCAGGCGGCGCAGTTCCGTGAGCCCTCCGCTGACGTGCCCGGCGGCTCGGGCCTGGACCAGGACATTCCCGACGGCGGTCGCTTCCATCGGCCCGGCCACCAATTTTTTACCGGTGGTGTCGGCCGTGAGTTGGCAGAGGAGCCTGTTCTGGGAGCCGCCGCCCACCACATGGACCACGTCCACGGTGCGGTCTGCCAGGCGTTCGGCGTCCGCGATGGCCCGTGCGTAGCCGGTGGCGAGGCTGTCCATGATGCAACGGGTGATGGCCGCGGGGTCATCCGGCAGGATGTCCCCGGTGTGGCGGACCGTGGCGCGGATGCGGTGGGGCATGTTGTCCGGGGCGATGAAGGCGGAATCGTCCGGATTGATCTGCGGGCCGCCCGGGGGCAGTGCCGCCGCGGCGGCCAGCAGATCAGTCAGTTCCGGAGTGTAGCCTTCAGCGGCCCAGGTCCGCTGGCACTCGCTCAGGAGCCAGAGCCCGCCCATGTTTCGCAGGTAGCGGATGGTGCCGTCCACGCCGCGCTCGTTGGTGAAGTTCGCTTCCCGGCTGGCCTCGGTCAGGACCGGATGATTCAGTTCCAGCCCCACCAGGGACCAAGTGCCAGAGGAGATGTAGGCGAAGTCGTCCTCCTGGGCGGGGACGGCGGCGACGGCGGAGGCAGTGTCGTGCGAGCCGACGGCCACCACCTTGGTGCCGGCCGGCAGTCCCACCCTGGACGCGATCGCCGGCAGCAGGGTGCCCACGGTTTCACCGGGCTCGATCAGCGGCGGGAACAGCTTTTTGGGCAGGCCCAGGGCGGTGAGGAACTCGGTGGCCCACTCCCCCGCGACAGCATCAAAGAGACCCGTGGTGGAGGCGTTGGTGGATTCCGTGCGGCGCTGTCCCGTGAGAAGGAAGGCGATGAGGTCCGGGATTAGCAGCGCCTGCAGACCGTCCAGGTTCCGTTCGGTGGCCAGCTGGTACAGGGTGTTGAACTGCAGGAACTGCAGCCCGGTGGTGCCGTAGAGCCGGGCAGGGTCCAGTTTCTGATGCACGGGCGCGACGGCGGCCCGGCTGCGGTCATCGCGGTAGCTGTACGGCTGGGCCGTGAGCTCCCCGGCGGCGTTGACCAGGCCGTAGTCCACAGCCCAGGTGTCGATCCCGATGCTGATGATGGTTTCGTCCTGCAGCGCCGCCACCGTGGCGGCGGCAGTCAGGCCCGCCAGCACCTCGGCGAACAGGGCGTCGAAATCCCAGTGGAGGCCGCCGTCGAGCTCCACCACACCGTTGGGAAAACGGTGCACGGTCTCCAGCTCCACGCTCGCGTCGTCAGTAGCGGACGAACCGTTCTTGATCCGGCCGAGGATGACCCGGCCGGAGGAGGCACCGATGTCGACGGCGGCGAACACCGCCCCGGCCGGGGCGGGGCCGGTGTTCGCGGCTGATTCGGTTGCGGTCATCGGAGGAAGGCTGCGGCCACACCGGCGTCCACGGGGATGTGGAGGCCGGTGGTGTGGGACAGTTCGTTGCTCGTGAGGACCGCGGCGGCGTTGGCCACGTGCTCGGGCAGGACTTCGCGCTTGAGCAGGGTGCGCTGGGCGTAGTACTTGCCCAGTTCCTGCTCGTCCACGCCGTAGACCGCGGCGCGCTTGGCGCCCCAGCCGCCGGCAAAGATGCCGGAGCCGCGGACCACGCCGTCGGGGTTGATGCCGTTGACCCGGATGCCGTGTTCGCCCAGTTCGGCCGCGAGGAGCCGGACCTGGTGCGCCTGGTCGGCTTTCGTGGCGGAGTACGCGATGTTGTTCGGACCCGCGAACACGGAGTTCTTGGAGGAGATGTAAATGATGTCTCCACCCATGTCCTGCGCGATCATGACCTTCGCAGCGGCCTTGGAGACCAGGAAGGAGCCCTTGGCCATGACGTTGTGCTGCAGGTCCCAGTCCTTTTCGGTGGTTTCCAGCAGCGGCTTGGATATGGACAGGCCCGCGTTGTTGACCACCAGGTCCAGCCCGCCGAACGCCAGCACCGCTTCCTGGATGGCGGCCGCGATCTGCGCCTCGTCGGTTACGTCCGCCTGGACGCCGATGGCGACGTCCACGCCGCCGAGTTCCGCGGCGACGGCCTGGGCGTTCTCAAGGTTCAGGTCGGCAATGACGACGCACGCGCCGTCGGACGCCAACCGGGTGGCAATCGCCTTGCCGATGCCCGACGCCGCACCCGTCACCAGCGCGATGCGGGAGGCGTGGGACTTGGGCTTGGGCAGGCGGGCCAGCTTGGCTTCTTCCAGGGCCCAGTATTCGATCCGGAACTTCTCGGACTCCTCGATGGGGGCGTAGGTGGAGATCGCCTCGGCACCGCGCATCACGTTGATCGCGTTGAGATAGAACTCACCGGCGACCCGCGCGGTCTGCTTGTTCGCGCCGTACGAGAACATGCCCACGCCCGGGACCAGCACGATGGCCGGGTCCGCGCCGCGCAGCGCCGGTGAGTCGGCAATGGCGTGCCGGTCGTAGTACGCCTGGTAGTCCTCCCTGTAATCCGCGTGGAGTTCCCGCAGCCGGGCGATGGAGTCCTCGACGGACGCGTCTGCGGGCAGGTCCAGGATCAGCGGCTTGACCTTGGTGCGCAGGAAATGGTCCGGGCACGACGTGCCCAGCGCGCCCAGGCGCGGGTGCCCGGCGGCTGCCAGGAAGTCAAGCACGACGGCGTCATCACTGAAGTGCCCCAGCTGCGGTTTGTCCGTGGAGGCCAGGCCGCGGATCACCGGGGCCAACGCGGCGGCCTTCGCGCGCCGCTCCGCCTCCGGCAGCGGACTGTAACCGGTCAGCTTGGCACCGAAGGGTTCGGCTCTACCGTTGTCCTGGATGTACTTTTCGGCCTGCTCGATGATCCACAGCGAGTTCTGTTCCGCTTCTTCGCTGGTGGCGCCCCAGGCGGTGATGCCGTGGCCGCCCAGGATGGTGCCGATGGCCTGCGGGTTGGCGTCCTTGATCGCGGCGATGTCCAGGCCCAGCTGGAAACCTGGACGGCGCCACGGAACCCAGAGGACCTTGTCGCCGAAGATCTTGGTGGTCAGGGCCTCTCCATCCACGGCGGTGGCAATCGCGATCCCGGAGTCCGGGTGCAGGTGGTCCACGTGCGCGGCGTCAACCAGGCCATGCATGGCGGTATCGATCGACGGCGCGGCGCCGCCCTTGCCGTGCAGGCAGTAATCAAAAGCGGCCACCATCTCGTCTTCGCGCTCAACGCCCGGATACACATTCTTCAAGGCATTCAGCCGGTCCAGGCGCAGTACCGCGAGGTTCCCGGCCGTCAGCGTGCCCAGGTCCCCGCCGGAGCCCTTGACCCAGAGCAGCTGGACATCCTCGCCCGTCACCGGGTCCTTCCCGGTGCCCTTGGCCGAGGTGTTGCCGCCGGCGAAGTTGGTGTTCCGCTTGTCCGCACCGAGGCGGTTGGAACGGTTGATCAGGTCTTCAACAGTCTTGTTCGTCATGCTCTATGCGCCCCATCCGGCTTGCTGGCCGCCGACGCGGTCCTCGTTGATCTGTTTCTGGTAACCGCTGGCCTTGAACGCGGCCATCGGGTCCGCGGGCAGGCCGCGGGATTCACGCCAGTCGGCCAGGATGGGCCGGACGTCGGTGTAGAAGGCATCATTGAAGACGCCGTTGGCGGCGAGGACGTCGCCGGTGCGCTGGGCCTCGCCCAAGGCGGCGGTGTCCACGAGCATGGCACGGGCCGTCATTTCCTGGACATTCAGGACCGAGCGGATCTGGCCCGGGATCTTCTCCTCCAGGTTGTGGCACTGGTCCAGCATGAGGGCCACGCCCGAGTCCTTGCCGAAGCCGCCGCCGCGGATGACCTCGTACATGATCCGGAACAGCTGGAACGGGTCCGCGGCCCCCACGATCAGGTCATCGTCCGCGTAGAAGCGGGAGTTGAAGTCAAAGGAACCGAGCTTGCCCAGGCGCAGCAGCTGCATCACGATGAACTCGATGTTGGTGCCCGGCGCGTGGTGTCCGGTGTCTAGGCAGACCAACGCCTTCTCCCCCAAAGCCAGGGTCTGCGCGTAGGACGTACCCCAGTCCGGAACATCGGTGTGGTAGAAAGCCGGCTCGAAAAACTTGTACTCCAGCACCAGGCGCTGGTTCTCGCCCAGGCCCGCGTAGATCTCCTGCAGCGACTCGGCCAGCCGATCCTGGCGTCCGCGGAGGTCGTCCTGGCCCGGGTAGTTGGTGCCGTCCGCGAGCCAGATCTTCAGGTCCTGCGAGCCCGTGGCGTGCATGATCTCGATGCACTCAAGGTGATGGGCGATGGCCCGGCGCCGCACTGACTCGTTCGACGACGTCAGGGAACCGAACTTGTACTCGTCATCCTGGAACGTGTTGGAGTTGATGGTGCCCAGACCCACGCCGAGACCAGCCGCGTACTCCTTGAGCGCGGCGTAGTCATCCACCTTGTCCCAGGGAATGTGCAGGGCCACCGTGGGGGCAAGGCCGGTCAGCTCGTGCACCTTGGCGGCGTCCGCGATCTTCTCCTGCACGGTGCGCGGGGTACCCGGCGTGCCGAACACCTTAAAGCGCGTGCCTGAATTGCCATAAGCCCACGAAGGGACCTCGATGGCAAGCTCTCCGAGCCTGCCCAGCGCCGTTGCTACGTCATTCATGTTGGTTCTTCCCGGTCTTTAGTGATGTGGTCTGTTGTGCTGTGGTCTGATATTTGCGCCCGCAAGTGGGCCTGCGCGTCAGCTGCTGGTGGACTCCGCCGCCGCGAGCTGGTGGTCAAGGTTGAAGACTTCCTCGAGGACCTGGAACCCTTCGTCGGGCGCCTGGTCCGGATTGTCTGGATTGTCGAATAACGTGGCCATCTCGGCCTGCCAGCGGGTGTTGACCTCGGTCAGGGCCATCCGGGCCCGGACGGCGTCGAAGTCGTCGCATTCGAGATACCCGATCAGGAGCCCGTCCGCGCCCAGGAACAGCGAGTAGTTGTGCCACCCCGCGTCCTGGAGCGCGCGGAGCATCTCCGGCCACACGGCAGCATGCCGGCGCCGGTATTCGTCGATCAGCCCCGGCTGGACCGAGGAGCGGAAACACACCCTCATCTGCAACTCTCCTGAACTTCCCAAGCTTTGAATCGTTTCATTGTTACGATTCAAAGTACTCTTGAAGTCAAGTAGGTGTCAAGCAATTTCCAGACCACAATCCGGGACTACGGGAAAAGTGCTGCACACGGCATATAAGCACGGAGAATCATGAATCGCTCAGCCAGCATCAAGGACGTCGCCAACCATGCCAGTGTTGCCGTGGGCACGGTCTCCAACGTCCTGAACTACCCGGACAGGGTTTCCCAGCGGACCAAGGAGCGGGTCCTGCGTGCCATCGACGAGCTGGGCTTCGTCCGGAACGATGCCGCCCGCCAGCTGCGCGCCGGCCACAGCAGGACCATCGGGCTGATCGTGCTCGACGTCGGCAACCCCTTTTTCACGTCCGTGGTGCGGGCCGCCGAAGATGCCGCGGCACTCCAGGGCAGCGCCGTGCTCTTGGGCGACAGCGGCCACAACGCCAGCCGCGAGTCCAACTACATCGACTTGTTCCAAGAGCAGCGGGTGCAGGGGCTGCTGATCTCGCCCGTCGGAGACGTCACCGACCGCCTCGACCAGCTGCGTGAGCGCGGCGTGCCCACCGTCCTGGTGGACCGCTTGGCCGACGAGAGCAAGTACAGCTCCGTTTCGGTGGACGACGACGCCGGCGGGTATCTGGCTGCGCGGCACCTGCTGGACACGGGCCGCCGTCGGCTCGCCTTTGTGGGTGGCCCCACCTCGATCCGCCAGGTGGCGGACCGCCTGCAGGGCGCGCAGCGCGCCGTGAAGGAGGAACCGGACGCCACGCTGGAGGTCCTGGATTCCGACGGCCAGACTGTGCTGGCCGGTCGGAGCGTGGGCAACATGCTCGTGGAGCGTGGGGACCTGCCGGACGGCATCTTCTGCGCCAACGACCTCCTGGCACTGGGCGTGATGCAGTCCCTCACCATGACCCACACCCTGCGAATCCCGGAGGACATTGCGCTGATCGGGTACGACGACATCGACTTCGCAGTCTCCGCGGTGGTACCCCTCTCCTCCATCCGGCAGCCCACCGAAGCACTGGGGCGCACAGCCATCGAGCTATTGGCCGAGGAACTCGATTCCGACACTCCAAAGCACCGGGCCGTCATCTTCACCCCCGAACTGGTAATCCGGCAGAGCACTGCCCCGGCGAAGGTATCCTCCGCCGGCTAGGGATCTCCGCTCGAGCAGTTCTGGATTCGAGCAGTTCTGGATTCGAGCAGTTCTGGAGAAGCCTCCTTGACGCCCGGACACTAGCGTGGACCCCAAGAGACCCGCCAAGGAAGGAACCCGCAATGACGGACACGAACAAGACCGGCACGAGCGCCAAGTCGTACGACGGCTTCGATGCGGACGAACGCGCCGCAATGAAGGAACGGGCCCAGGAGCTCAAGTCCGCATCGCGAAAGGGTGCCCGCGCCGCTAAGCCGGATGGGGAAAGCGATGTGCTTGCGAAGATCGCCGAGATGCCGGAACCTGACCGCGTCATGGCGGAGCGGATTCATGCCATCATCAAGGCCAGCGCCCCGGAACTCACACCAAAGACCTGGTACGGAATGCCCGGGTATGCCAAGGACGGCAAGGTTGTCTGCTTCTTCCAAAGCTCGCACAAGTTCAAGACCCGGTATTCAACCCTCGGCTTTAACGACGTGGCCGGCCTCGACGACGGCACCATGTGGCCCACCTCCTACGCCCTGACGAAAATCACTGCCGCCGATGAGGCGAAGATTGTCGAGCTCGTGAAGAAGGCGGTCAGCTAGCGGCTCGACTTGCCTCGGATGGAGCGCGCGAGCTCCGGCAATTTCCTCTTGCCAGTTCGTGCCAACGGTGGGACTCTGCTGGAAGAGCGAGAGGTCCGTGAGTCCCATGGCACAAAGCACAGAGATCGACGGCGTTGCTGTCGATGAATTACAGACATCGTTTCGGGGCGAACTCGTCCGCCCCGACGATGCTGGATACGACGAGCACCGCAAGGTGTGGAACGGATCGATTGACCGCCGTCCCGCACTCATAGCCCGCTGCACCGGCGTCGCAGATGTACGCGCTGCCATCCGTCTGGCTAGATCGCAGGACCTGCTGGCCGCCGTGCGCGGAGGCGGTCACAGCTTCCCCGGGCTGTCCGTCTGCGACGGCGGGATGCTCATCGATCTGGGCCCAATGAAAGGCATCCGGGTGGACCCCGAGGCGCGCACGGTCCGTGTCCAGGCCGGCGTGCTGCTCGGCGAACTCGATCGCGAGACGCAGGAGTTCGGCCTCGCCGTCCCGTCAGGAATCGTCACCCATACCGGAGTTGCGGGCCTCACGCTGGGCGGCGGCATCGGCTGGGTCATGCGGAAGCACGGGCTCACGATCGATCAGCTGCTGTCCGTGGACGTGGTCACCGCCGACGGCGAGCTGGTCAGGGCCAGCGAAGAACAGAACACCGATCTCTTCTGGGGAGTGCGGGGCGGCGGCGGGAACTTCGGCATCGTCACCGACTTCGAGTTCCGGCTGAACTCCGTGGGTCCGTACGTTATGGCCGGTCCGGTCTTCTGGCCGATGGAAGATGCCCCCGAAGTGCTCCGATTTTACCGGGAATGGATCGCGGACTGCCCCGACGAGCTCATGACCATCGCCGTGCAGCGGAGGGCCCCGGCACTCCCGATCGTCCCGCCAGACCTGGTGGGCAAGCGCGTCCTTGCGGTCACGGCCTGCTACGCGGGACCGGTCGAGGAGGGCGAACGGGTCCTGCGCCCGCTCAAGGAATTCGGTTCGCCCGTGCTCGACTTTTGCCGGCCCAAGCCATTCCTGGAGCATCAAAGGACGTTTGATCCGTCGTTCCCGCACGGCTGGCATTACTACGTCAGGTCCTGTGATGTCGCGGCCCTCAGCGACGACGTCATCGACGTAATGGTGGAGTACGGCACCCGCATCACCTCGCCGGTCACCAGCGTCGCCCTGTGGCAGATGGGCGGTGCGGTGGGAAGGATCGACGACGGTGCTACCGCCTTCAACGGCCGCCAGGCCGGGTTCACGTTCAACATCAACGGCAATAGCAAGACCGCCGAGGGCTTTGCCGCCGAGCGCCAGTGGGCCCGGGACTATTGGTCTGCCCTGGCGCCCCACCACACCAGCGTCTACGTGAACTTCCTCATGGAAGAGGGCGAGGAACGCGTCAGGCATGCATACGGCGCCGTCAAGTACGACCGGCTCAAGGCACTCAAGCGTACATACGATCCCACGAACTTCTTCAGGCTCAACCAGAACATCAGGCCTGACTGATGACCTTGCTATCGGATCGGAGAACGTCATGCTCAAAACCCTGCTGTGCAAAATGAATCTGCGCCACGATTGGCACATGCAGAGCACGGAAGACGGCGGCCGCTACCGGCGCTGCGCACGTTGCCGTAAGTACCAGGAAGGCGGCAGTGGCGGCCGGGATGGCAACTGGGCAGCGCCGCTGGGCATGGGATAGGCCCGGCCTGCCCGCCGCCGGCTTACTGGAACTTGCCCCGCAAGACACACTGGACTATCACCATGGTTATGCCGCACACTGGATCTGGGAAAGCGCTTACCCAGCTAGTGTCCTCCGGGGCAGGAACGGAGCCCCATGGCAACACCACCTTTCGCCGCTTCACATTCCGGCCAGTCCGCTACAGCGGCCTCAGCGGCCCGCGTGGCGCTGGTAGGCGTCCACGGCTTCGGCACGCACCACCTGCGCAACCTCGAACACCTCCAGGCTGCCGGCGTCGTCGAACTCGTTGCCGTGGCCGATCCCCAGCCGCCGGCCCCGGGATCCGTGCCCGATACAGCCGCCGTTTTCCCGGGACTCACCGACCTGCTGGCTGCCACCCCGGAGCTGGACGTGATTATCGTGGCCACGCCCATCCAGACGCACGCCCCGCTGGGGCTTACCGCCCTAACCACGCAGGCTGACCTGTACCTGGAGAAGCCTCCTGTGGCGTCCCTGGCCGACTTCACCACCCTGTGTGACGCCGCCCAGGCGTCCGGGCGCAGCGTGCAGATTGGCTTCCAGAGCCTGGGGTCACACGCACTGGCGGCCATCGAAGACCTCGTCGCCAGCGGAGCCATCGGCACGCTGCAGGGCATCTCGGCCACCGGCCGCTGGGTCCGCGACAGGGCCTACTACAAACGCTCCCGCTGGGCCGGGAAGCGGAGGATAGACGGCGTCGACGTGGTTGACGGCGTCGCCACCAATCCCCTGGCTCACGCCGTGGCCACCGCGCTGCGCGTCGCCGGCGCCCGCACTATCGAAGATGTCGCCTCGGTGGAAACCGATCTCTACCGGGCCAATGACATCGAATCCGACGACACCTCCGTCATCCGGATCCGCACCGCCACGGGACTTCCCGTCACCTGCGCGCTCACCATCTGCGCCGCCGAATCAGTGGAACCCTATGTCACGCTGCAGGGCTCCCGGGGCCAGGTCGTGTTCCACTACACCGAAGACCGCCTCACCGTGACCACCCCTGCCGGGCAGACCGAGCAGGTCTTCGGCCGGGACGACCTCACGGAGAACCTGCTTGCCCACCGCCGCGAAGGCAGGGAACTCATCAGCCCGCTCCTGGACAGCGGAGCCTTCATGTTGGTGCTCGAAGCCATCCGTACCGCACCGCTGCCGGCCCTGATCGACGGCGCCTACGTCCATTGGGAAGGTGACGGCGACGCTGCGCACGCCGTCGTCGCCGGGATCGAGGAAGCCCTGGAGCGTGCAACGCAAGAGCACACGACCTTCAGGGAGCTCGGACTGCCCTGGGCCCTGGCAGCACGCGGAACTGCTTCCTGATGGGCGTCTTCCCCGCCCAGGAAGCAACCGCCACGCTGACCCGGCAAGGCCAGCTGCAGGCTCCCGGCCTGCTGACCGACAGCCTCTCACCCTGCCTCACCGCCTCGCTGCGCCCGGTGTTCGGGTGGATACTGAGCCGGGGTTCCGCACCCGCCGCGAATTCAGCCACAACAAAACTCCGACGACGGCCGCGGACAGCATGGCCAGCGCACCGGTGACTACCAGGCCCGTCCGCACGCCAAACTCCTCCGTCAGCCAGCCCGCCAGCAGGCCACCCAAAGCATGCCCGCCCAGCAGGAATGGCAGGTAAAGCGCCATCACCCTCCCCCGGACTTCGGGCCCCGCCTCCACCTGCACAGCTGTCGCGGCGCTCGTCAGGAACACCAGGGTCATCAGGCCCACCACGGCAAGCATCACGGTGAAAGCGACCAGGTTGGGCATCAGCGCGGCAACCAGCTGCGAAAGCCCAAAGAGTCCGGCTGCGGCCACGATTCCCTTGCGGCCCATGCCCCTCAGTCGCGCGGCGAGCAGCGCACCCGCCAGGGCGCCGACGGCACCCACGGTGTTGAACAGGCCGAACCCCGCCGCACCGTTGTGCCACACGCGCTCGGCGAAGGCCGTCAGCACCACCGGACCGTTCATGCCAAAGGCCCCCAGCAGGCCGGCCAGGACAATGAGCAGCAGCAGCGATGGCCGTTCCCGGACATAGCCGAACCCGGCCAGCAGCTGGCCGGGTCCCCTGGATGCAGGGGCTGTGAGGTGCAGGAGCGCCGGCCGGACGGCGGCGATCATGACCAGCACGAGCACGGAAAGCAGGGCGTTCGCGGCGAAGGCGGCGGCGGATCCGGCGTGGGCGATCACCACCCCACCAAGGGCTGGTCCCACCATGGCGCCAAACTGGCCGATCGCGTTGTTGACTCCGATGGCGGGCCTCAGCCCGGCGTCGCCCACCACTTCGTTGATGAAAACCTGGCGCGCCGGACCGTCGACGGCGGAGGTCACTCCCAGCGCAATGCAGCTTCCGTACACCGCCCACACGGTGATATTTCCGCTGGCGTCCCACGCAGCCAGTCCCAGGGCCAGCAGCGCGATCACGGACTGGCACACCATCATGACACTGCGCTTGGGAAACATGTCCACCAGCAGGCCGCTGAGCGGACCAATGACAAGCATCGGCAGGAACTGCAGCGCCACGGCGATCCCGACGGCGGCCGGGCTCCCCGTCAGTTGCAGCACCAGCCAGTCCTGGGCGAGCCTCTGCATCCACACGCCCATGCTTCCGGCGAAGGTCATGCCCATGTACAGGCGGTAGTTGTGCTGCGTCAGCGGCTGGTACCAGCGGACCCGATTTTGGGAGGTGTGAAGGGATTCTGCGGACTGCGGGCTGTCGGAAGACACGGCTGGCTCAACTCGGTAGTAAAGGTCAAATGCAGAGACTTGCTAGGCGCGGTTGGACCGCATCTTGACGGCGGCGGAGGCCAGGATCAGCATGCCGGGCACCACCACAAACAGGGCCACGAGCATCCAGACAAACACCACGGACGCGAACAGCGCCGCGGCAAGGAGGAGCGAGCCTGTCCAGTCGCGCAGCGAGAGGGTTTTGGCGGTGCCAAGGGCCGCGGACCAGGTCCGCGGCGCGGAGGATTCCTCGCCGGTAACGTCACGCCAGGCAGCGGCGGTTCGCAGGAGCAGGACGGCTCCGGCCGCCGCCAGGATCAGCGTGGCCGGCAGGACAACCGAACTGCCCGGCAGCTGCCCCACCGTTGCGAGCAACAGGTTAAGGACAATCACGACGGCGGCTGCCCCCGTCGTGATTCCCAGTTTCCAGCTGCCCCGGAGGGCGGCCCGGAACGTGCCCCAGAGGCCGCGCAGGGAATCGTCGCGGCCGGCAAGATGCCGTTCCAGGTGGGCAATCCCGGCCGCGTACGCGGCGGGGATGGTGACCAGCGGGATGGACAGCACCAGCACCAGCAGCCCGGCCAGCAGGGTCTCGGAAAACAGGGCGAAGCGGTTGACCGGGATGGGTTCGTTGTGGCCGGATGCCGGCGTGGCGCTGTCCATGATGCTCATTCCTGTCGCCGTCAGCCCTTCAGGCCCTGGGTGGAGACGCCCTCAACAATGTAGCGCTGGAACACCAGGAAGAACACCAGCACCGGCAGCAGGGCCAGGACGGACATGGCGATCATGGCGCCGTAGTCCGAGCTCTGGGTCTGGTCTACGAACAGGCGCAGGGCCAGCGGCAGCGGGTACTTTTCCGGGGTGTTCAGGTACAGCAGCGGCCCCAGGAAGTCGTTCCAGCTCCAGATGAAGGAGAAGATCGACGTCGAGATGAGCGCCGGCTTCATCAGCGGCAGCATGATGGAGCAGAAGATCCGCACATGGCCTGCGCCGTCGATGCGGGCTGCCTCGTCGAGTTCGGCCGGGAGGTTGCGCATGAACTGGACCATCAGGAAGACGAAGAATGCATCCGCCGCCAGGAACTTGCCGATCAGCAGCGGAACGTACGTGTCCACCAGGCCCAGCTGCTGGAACACAATGTACTGCGGGATGATCACCACGTGGAACGGCAGCAGCAGCGTGGCGATCATCATGCCGAAGAGCACGCTCCGGCCCGGGAACTTGATCCGGGCGAAAGCATAGGCCGAGACGCTGGCCGAGAGGATGGTGCCCACTACGGCGCCGATTGCCAGGACCAGGGAGTTGGTGAAGAACTGCAGGGTGGACACCCGGCCGATCCCGTCCATCGCCGTGACGAAGTTGTCGAAGCTGAAGTTGTTCGACCATAGCGACGTGTTGGCGCCGCCGATTTCGGCATTGGGCTTGAAGGCCGAGGCCACCATCCACAGTGCCGGGTAGAGAACCACCGCTGTCAGGCCGAGCGTCACCACGTGGAAAACGAGGCTCTTGACCCTCTTGGCCGTCACGGACTCGGACTTCGGGTTGTAGTCCTGAGCCTGGAGCATCGGCGCAGACTGCTTGGGGGTTGCCATAGTTGTCATTTCGAATCACCGCTGTAGTGGACCCAGGACTTGGACGTTTTGAAGAAGATCAGGGTAATGATGCCCACCACGATCACCAGGAGCCAGGCCATCGCCGAGGCGTAGCCCATCCGGAAGTCGCTGAAGCCCCGCAGGTAAAGGTAGAGGGTGTAGAAGAGGGTGGAGCCGGCGGGGCCGCCTTCACCGTTGGAGATGATGTAGGCCGAGGCGAAGATCTGGAACGCGTGGATGGTTTCCATCAGCAGATTGAAGAAGATCACCGGGGAGAGCATGGGCCAGGTGATGTTGACGAACCTCCGCACCGGGCCGGCACCATCCATCGACGCTGCCTCGTAAAGATCGGCCGGGATCTGCTTGAGGCCGGCCAGGAAGATCACCATCGGGGCGCCGAACTGCCAGACGGTCAGCAGGATCATCATGGGCATGGTCATGGAGGGGTTGCCCACCCAGCCGCCCAGGTTGATCCCGAAGAAGGACAGGCCCTGATCCACGGGGCCGGAGTCGCCGAACATCGCCTTCCATACGATCGCGATGGAAACGGACGCGCCGATCAGGGAGGGTGCGTAGAACGCTGACCGGTAAAAGCCCTGGCCGCGGCGCTTGCTGTTGAGCAGCATGGCCACCGCCAGTGCCGCGGCCAGCTTGAGCGGGGTACCGAAGACCACGTAGCTGAGCGTCACGCCCACCGACTGCAGGAACCGTTCGTCCTGGAAGAGGGTGGCGTAGTTGTCCAGCCCGATCCATTTGGGCGGTTCGAAGAGGTTGTAGTTGGTGAAGGACAGGTACAGCGAGGAGATCATCGGGCCTACAGTCAGGGCGATGAATCCCAGCAGCCAGGGCAACAGGAAGGTGTAGCCGGCGCGGGCATCCGCACCGCTCCGCTTTGATTTGAGCTGCCGCGGCTTGCGCTGCTGCTTGGGAGCAGACGACGACGGCCGACGGTTCAGGGTTGGGCTTTGGGTCACGAGATTAGTCCGTCAGTTGGGGCCTGGATCAGGCGTTCTGCTTGATGAGGTCTTCGGCTTCCTTGAACCACGCGTCAGCCGCGCCGTCAATGGTGAGCTTGCCGTAGTTCAGGTCAGAGCTGATGCGCTTGAAGGAGGCTTCGAGCGTGCCGAAACCGACGATGGGCGGTTCCGGAGCGTCCTTGAGGTACTTCTCAATGGACTTCTCGTAATCAACAACCAGCTTGTCCGTGCCTTCAAACGTGGTGCCGTCGCGCTGGGTCTTGGAGGCCGGAACGCCGCGGGAGGTCTTGAAGATCTGGCCTACCTCGGGGTCGTTGACCATAAAGTCGATGAACCGGGCGGCGGCATCCTTGTTTTTGGTCTTGGCGCTGGCCACCATCAGCATGGACGGCTTGAGGAACAGGCCCAGGTTGTCCTTGTCATCGGAGGGAACCGGCACGAGCTTGAGCTCCTTGGCGCCGCTGTCCCCAAGGTAGGCGGCCATGAAGTTGTCCCAGGTGACCTCGGTGGCTGAGACGTTTGAGCCAAACGGCGACTTCGGGGCGAGCTGGGTGACGCGCTCTTCGGCAACGATGGCCGGGGTGCCGCGGAGAGCCGCTGTCTGGTTCCACCACTTCTTGAGGTCGTCCTTGCCGAAGCCGAGCTTGCCGTCCTCGGTGAAGGCTTTGGTGTTGTTCTGGCGCAGCCAGATGTTGAACATCCACCAGACGCCGGTGTAGTCCGTGCCACCGAAGAGAGCGCCGTTGCCCTTGGCTCCGACCTCGGCCAGGAAGTCGTTGTATTCCTTGTAGGTCCAGGTGCCGTCCGGCTCTGCGATTCCAAGTGAGGCGAGCTTCGCGGGGTCGTAGTAAACGGCGAAGGCGTTGGTGCTGGTGGGGATGCCGTAGGTCTTGCCCCGGATCTGGCCGGACGGCAGGAGGGACTTGTCGAAGGCGTCCGTGTTGATCTTGACCGCGCCCAGGTCCAGGAGCTGGTTACGCTGGCCGTAATCCCGCATGTAGGACAGGTCCCACTGCATCACGTCGGGGAGGCCGCCGCCGGCAGCTTCCGTGGCCCGCTTCTGCCAGTAGCCGGCGAAGTCCGTGAAGTTGCCGTTAACCTTGATGTCCTTGTTCTTCGCTTCGAACAGCGCGATCGCCTTGCGGGTCCGCTCTGCGCGGTCATCGTTGCCCCACCAGGTGTAGTTGATGGTGACGGGATTCTCCGCCGAACCCGTCTGGCTGGGGGCCGGTGAGCCGCAGGCGGCCAGTGCTGCCGCAGATGCGGTACCGATGGCTACGGTGGTGAGGAAATTCCTTCGGTTGATCATAAGAGCCTCCTTGCTCGGGTTGTGCAGGCCCCGCTTGTTTACAACGTGAGTTGTGAGCTGGCTTACACCCTTTCTGAAACGATACAATACCGGCATTCCGAGGTTTGGGCAAGCGTTTTCCCAAACCTCGGGATTCAGGTACGTTTAGTCCATCCCGTAGACGAAGGAGTCCCATGAGCGTGCAGCATAATTCCGGCCCGTCCAGCGTCTGGAACAACGTGGAAGGGATCGCGTACGGCGGCGATTACAACCCCGAGCAGTGGCCGGCCGAGGTCCGGCTGGAAGACCTGGCGCTCATGAAGGAAGCCGGCGTCAATTTCCTGAGCGTGGGGATTTTCTCCTGGGCGCTGCTGGAACCGGGCGAGGGCGAATACAACTTCGGCTGGCTGGATGACGTGCTGGACAACCTCGCCGCCAACGGAATCAAGGTGGCCCTGGCCACGGCCACCGCCGCTCCCCCGGCCTGGCTGGTGCGCAGATACCCGGAAATCCTGCCGGTCACGGCTGACGGAACCGTGCTGGGACCGGGCTCCCGGCGGCACTACACACCGTCGTCGGCCGTTTACAGGCGGTATGCCACGGGCATCACCCGCGTGATCGCCGAGCGGTATAAGGGCCACCCCGCGCTGGCGTTATGGCATGTGGACAACGAGCTCGGCTGCCACGTCTCCGAGTTCTACGGCCCGGAGGACGCCGTTGCCTTCCGCGCGTGGCTGGAGCGCCGGTACGGAAGCATCGAGGCGGTGAACGCCGCCTGGGGCACCGCATTCTGGTCCCAGAACTACGGCTCCTTCGAGGAGATCCTGCCGCCCGGCGTTGCGCCTTCCACGCTGAACCCGGGACAGCAACTGGACTTCCAGCGGTTCAATTCGTGGGCGCTGATGGACTACTACCGCGAGCTGGTGGCGGTCCTGCGCGAGGTCACGCCCGACGTCCCCTGCACCACCAACCTGATGGCGTCCAGCGCCACCAAGGCCCTGGACTACTTCGAGTGGGCCAAGGACCTGGACGTCATCGCCAACGACCACTACCTGGTTGCCGCCGATCCCGAGCGTCAGATCGAACTCGCGTTCAGCGCCGATCTGACCCGGGGAATTGCGGGCGGCGACCCGTGGATCCTGATGGAACATTCGACGTCGGCCGTCAACTGGCAGCCGCGCAACCAGCCCAAGATGCCGGGCGAGATGCTGCGCAACTCACTGGCCCACGTGGCCCGCGGGGCGGATGCGGTGATGTTTTTCCAGTGGCGGCAGAGCTTTGCCGGGTCAGAGAAATTCCACTCCGCGATGGTCCCGCACGGCGGCCGTGACACGCGGGTGTGGCGCGAGGTGGTGGGTCTCGGGTCTGCGCTGAAGCAGCTCGCACCGGTGCGCGGCTCGCGGGTGGAATCCCGCGTGGCGATCGTGTTCGACTACGAAGCCTGGTGGGCCAGCGAAATCGATTCCAAACCGAGCGAGGACGTCAAGTATCTGGACGTGCTGCGGGCCTTCCACCGGTCGCTGTTCCTGCGCGGGATCGCGGCGGATCTGGTCCATCCTTCAGCCTCACTGGAGGGCTACGACCTGGTCCTGGTGTGCACGCTCTATTCGGTGACTGACTCAGCCGCTGCCAACATCGCCGCCGCCGTGCGGGCCGGAGCCACGGTGCTGGTGACGTATTTCAGCGGGATTGTGGACGAGCAGGACCACGTCCGCCTGGGCGGCTACCCCGGCGCTTTCCGGGAGCTGCTGGGGATCAGCGTGGAGGAGTTCCACCCACTACTGGCCGGCGGGCAGTTGAAGTTGAGCGACGGCGGGGTCTCGTCCGTGTGGAGTGAGCACGTGCACCTCGCGGGTGCTGAGGCCCTTCAGACTTTCACCGAGTATCCATTGGAGGGCGTGCCGTCCTTGACGCGGCATGCGGTTGGTGCGGGCGCTGGTGTTGGTGCGGGCGCTGGTGCGCGTGCGGGCGCTGGCGTTGGTGCGGGCGCCGGCGCGGCCTGGTACCTGGCGACGTTCCCGGACCGCGACAGCATCGAAGCGATCGTGGACCGGCTGCTGGCCGAATCCGGGGTGGCGCCAGTTGCCACCGCCGACCGCGGAGTGGAACTCGTTCGTCGACGCAATGACGACGGCGGCAGCTTCCTCTTCGCGATCAACCACTCACGCTCGGCTGTAGCGGTTGAGGCAGCCGGTGTTGACCTGCTGACGGGCGCGCCCTTTGCGGGGACTGTTGAGGCCGGCGGGGTTGCAGTGATCGCGGAGGACTGACGCTGTTCTGGTGGTCCCGGATCCTGGTTTTGCCCACGCCCGGAGCACATTCGTTAATTGTCGTACCCCCACGGCAGAGTAATCCTATGGAAGCTCTTGGGGATCAGCTTGCGGGGAACAGCGGCGACGGCGGCACCACCGCGGCCGTTATGACGCGCGCCGGTTCGCCTGTTGGGGGCGCTTCCAACACGGAGCTTTTCGACGGCGGCCAAAATGTCACACCCCCGCGGCAGAGTATTCCTATGGAAGCTTTCGGGGATCAGCTTGCGGACGGCGGCGGCACCACCGCCGTTCTGACGCCCGACGCCGGGGTGGCTGCGGCGATCGCCGCGGTGAACGCTGCCGCCGCGGCTGCTCCCGGGACGCTGGCGATGGCCGGCTACGTCGAAGCCGCCGATTTCGCCGGCCTCGTCGAGGACCTCTCCCGGACCGTGGACTACCTCCAGATCCTCGCCGCCGGCGCCGTGGACCGCACCCGCACCCAGGCCATCACCGCTGCCGCAACACCGCGCAGCACCCGGCCATGGATCACCGGCTGGGACAACGGAACCGAAACCCTCCACGAAACCGACGCCGCCCGGCCCGCCACCGACACCGGCACCGCTGGCACCAGCCGCCCGGTGCCGCGGTCCCCAGCCGATGACGGCTGCAAGAACACCGCCGAATTCCTGCGCCTCCGGCTCCGGATCGGGCGCAGCGAAGCCCACCGCCGCATCCACCTCGCCCACACCATCCTGCCCGCCACCACCCTCACCGGAGACCCCGTACCCCCAATCAGGGAACACCTCGCAGCAGCCCTCACCCCGGCCGCCACCACCAATTCGGCAGAGACCAGCACCGACGACGACGACGTAAGCCCGCAGGCCGTCCCAGGGACCGGGCCCGTGGTCTCATCCCGCGCCGGGACCATCATCAGCGCCACCCTGGACCGCCTCAAACACCACACCACCCCGGAGAACCTGGACCGGATCGAAGACGACCTCACCCACACCGCCGCCACCGCGGACCCCGACTTCCTCGCCCGCGTCGCCCGCCGCTGGGCCGACACCCTCGACGCCGACGGCACCGAACCCACCGAAGAAGCACTCCGCCACACCCAGGGCGCGTTCATCCGCAAACCCCGCCACGGCCTCCACCACCTGGAAATCTTCGCCACCACCGACCAATACGAACACCTCGCCACCGTCATGAACGCCGCCACCAACCCCCGCACCACCACGGGCACAGAAACCGGCACGGGGACCACGACGGGGACCACCGCCACGGGCGCGGAAGCCGGGANAGGGCAACAACGTCTGGCAGGACAACGACCTCGACCTGGACCGGCGCACCCGCTCCCAGAAACAACTCGACGGCATCGTCGGCGCCCTCAAAGCCGCCCTGAGCACCAACCTGCTGCCCACTACCGGCGGGAACCGCCCCCAAATCCTCGCCACCATCAGCTACCAAGACCTCCTCCCCCACCCAGCCACAGCCACCGGCACAGGCAATGCCACAGGCGTGAGCACAGCCACGGGCACCGGCAGCTTCACGTTCACCGGGCCCGTCGCAGCCACCACCCTGCGCAAACTCGCCTGCGACGCCGACATCATCCCCGTCCTACTCGGCACTCACGGCGAAATCCTGGACCTCGGCCGCAAAACCCGGCTCTTCACCACCGCCCAACGCCTCGCCCTCACAGCCCGCGACCAAGGCTGCACCTTCCCCAACTGCACCATGCCCGCCCCCTGGTGTGAAGCCCACCACATCACCTACTGGTCACACCACGGCCCCACCAACGTCAGCAACGGAGCCATGCTCTGCTCCCATCACCACCACCTCATCCACAAAGAACAATGGACCATCCACGCCCGCCACGGCACCCCATGGTTCACACCCCCACGCCACATCGACCCCACCCAAAAACCCCAACAAAACCACTACTTCAAACCACCACCCCCACCACCACAACGCGAATGAAAAGCCACGGACAAGCCTGCGAGGTCTGAACGAAGGTGTATCCCGGGATTGGTCTACAGTCCGCAGCGTTCCCCCGTGATTACGAATGCCGTGCTGCTTTCGGCTCAGCTGTCTCATCTGCGCTCTCGCTCAAGACCGCGAATTGACCGATCACGCTTCCCTGACTTACAACCGGCCGCTAAAGCACAAGCATCACTGCAGCGCGTGGGAACCCAGCGTCAACAGGAATTAGGGGAAGCAGAACTACTACTCGGCCGCGGCCAGGACTGGGCCCGCCCGTTCCCCCAGAGCGCCGTCGGCTGTAAGGCCCAGGACCTCAATCAGGACATCTTCCTCGCGGTGCACCTCTGTAACGTTGACGGAGCGGGCCGATCCGTCAACGACGCCTGCCGGGAAGCCATCGAGGGTCACCCCCCATCTGTAGACTGCGGGGTCATTAGTGTTCCGTGTTAATGGTTTGTTTGCGTTTCATCTTGCCCAGTAGATACTCCGCGGATTTGGTCCAGGTGAACGGCTTGGCGTCCTTGTTGTAGTTTTCGATGTACC
>NZ_JBWZCI010000011.1:0-123378 GCF_059383495.1 Pseudarthrobacter sp. RHLT3-21 | reverse complement strand
GTACATCGAAAACTACAACAAGGACGCCAAGCCGTTCACCTGGACCAAATCCGCGGAGTATCTACTGGGCAAGATGAAACGCAAACAAACCATTAACACGGAACACTAGGCACGGCAGCGCGGTCAGGAAGAAAGGGCTTGTCCTTGGCAACCCGACTGAGATCCCTCTTCAGGGGGTCTGGGCAGGGTGACGAAGGGTCCGCTATCGGCTCCTTCGTGGGGTCAGGGGAGGGGCCCTTTCCTTGACTTGAGTCGAGCCGTCGTCCTGCCGCAGCGCCCGTAGTAGTTGCTCTGAGTGACGCCGGCGCAGTCAAGGCAGGGAGCAGGGTTGTCGCCATCGGCAGATGGCAAAAGGGGAAGAACGCCTGCTTTGCAGGACCGCCGGGCCACAGGCGTATGATTTCCCGGCACGCGATAGCTTTGGCCGGGTCTGATCTATTTTTACCGGTGCTCCTTTGTGAGTGGACTACTCGGCGATGTCCTCCGCCCATAATTCAGGGTGTTCGTCCTGGAAGGTGCGCATCATCTCGACGCATCGGGCATCATTCAACACCACCACTTCGACGCCCCGTGAGCGGAGAAGTTCGAATTCGCCGGGGAACGTCTCGGACTCGCCCACCACCACGCGCGGAATCTTGAATTGGATGATGGTCCCGGTACACATCGCACACGGCGCCAGGGTGGTGTAGAGGGTTATGTCCCGGTAGCTCTTCTGGCGTCCGGCAGCCCGCAGCGCAGACATCTCGCCGTGGGCGATTGGATCGCCATGCTGGACACGCTCGTTGTGGCCGCTGGCAATGACGACCCCGCCGCGGGCCAAGGCAGCCCCGATCGGGATGCCGCCCTCTCGGAGGCTCTTTTGTGCGGCCTCGTAGGCAGCCTCGAAGACCGGGTCTGTGATGGTTCGTTCAGTTTCGGACATGGGTGCAGTCTAAATCGCGCGCGTCGAAGAATTGTCGGCGGCCGCTGACGGCTTAACATCGACCAGATTCCCTGACCTTTTGTCGTTCCTCCACCGACGTCGCCACGGCCGTGAACCCACGCACCGGCAAACGGCGGACAACCGGTGAAATGGGCTCTGCTCCGGAAGCTCTGTTCCATGACGCGTCAGACGAGTAAGCTGAATGTAGCTACCGTCAGGAGACCGAGATGCCCCAAACCAAGAGGCCGGCGCGGGCCCGGAAAACCGCAGTCGAAGCACCAGATCGCCCCGACTTTGACGTGCAAGTTGAGTCGACAACGCCGGAACGACTGCGCCGTCTGACAGAGGAGGCCAGGGCCGGGCTCAATGCCATGAACGAACTGTTCGTACTGAATCGATCAATCACGGCAATGGCCGCGCCGTCAACGGCCGCCGAGACCGAGGACCTGCGCGATCTCATCACAGACCTTCAAAACCGTATAGCGCCATTGGCGGCATCTCCTTCTTTCGTCCGCTCACTGACCGCCATTGCCGAAAACATGGAGCAGAGCATAGCGGCGCTGGGTCCGGCCCTTGCCGATATTGAGACGCCTGTGTCACCTCAGCTGGCCCGCAGTGTGGCGGCGACGGAGAGCGCCTGGCGGGAACTGGAAGCCGAATTTGGCCTGCTCTCCAGCCTCCAAGTCTCCGAGCTGGTTGGCTCCAAGTCGCCAAACCGCAGCTATGCCTCTGAGCACCATGCCAAGGGCAGGCTGATCGCGGTGAAGCGCCCCGGCGGGCTCCGCTATCCAGGCTTCCAGATCGACCGCAGCGAGCACACCATCCGGCCCGTTATGGCCGACCTGATCCGTGTCGCCGGTGACGCCGGGCGCTCCGAAGCAAGCCTGGCCTTGTGGATGACCTCGCGCACCGGCTACCTTGACGGGGACCGGCCGGTCGATCAGCTTTCCCAGCCCGACAAGGTGGTGGAAGCGGCCCTGCAGTCCTTCAACGTCCAGTGGTGAGGTTCGTCCCGGGCAAGCCGTTTGAGCCGGAAGAGTACGTGCTGAAGTCCGGCACACCGCTGTACCGTGTGTTCAGCAATGGCCGTAAAGGTGGCGTGACGGAGTTCAACCCCGGTTTCGGCTCCGCCACCCGGTTCGCTTTCTTCGGAGATCCCGCGATCCCTGTCCTTTACGTGGCACAGACTGAGGAGGCCGCAGTCTGCGAGTCGCTCCTGCACGACGTCCCGCCGGGCCCCGGACGGGTCATGTACGACAGCATTGCCGACAAAATCTGCGCGCCTCTGGCCCCCACACGGGACCTGCGGCTCGTATCCCTTATGGGAGACGGGCCGCGCAAGCTCCAAACCGAAGCCAAACACGTGACCGGCACGATGGCATCGCAGTACGGTCGCACCGTGCGTTGGGCGGAGGCCGCGCACAAGGCAGGATTCGACGGCCTGGTCTGGATGAGCAACCGCCGCAACACCGACCAGGCCTACGTCTTTTTCGGCGACAGGGTCAACCCCGGGGACCTGGTGGCGTTGTCCGGGCACGGACGGATCTTTGCCGCCGGCCCGGACTTCGACTGGCTGGCCGATTATCTCGCACAGCTGCATCTTGACATCCTGACCCCATGAGCCAAGGCACCCCTGGCAGGCCAAGTGGACGCTGGACATTCGGCCCAAGGGCTTCCCGCCCGATTCGAGCGAAGGCACGCAAAACCCGTGGTGGGGCCGGTGTTGCTGCCGAACGCACCAAGAGCGGTCCCAGCCACTAAGCATGAATCCCTGACGTCCTTGCAGTGAGGTCAACAAGGGCTTGGATGACGGAACGCCCCAGGCGACGTGCGGGCGGAGACTCATGTCCTGAGCGGGTGCGAGAATGCACCTATGTCACTCACGCCCCTCCATCGCGCTCTGGGCCTTTCATCGTCACCACTGGATTTTTCGCTGCTGGACAAAGCCATCGAACAACAGGTCCAGGAACGAGATGACCTCGATTGGAAGAAGGAGCTGCGCCAGGTGTTCTCTGCGTGCCGGGCTCGGCCCATTCCGGCGCTGCGACGATGTGTCCCTCATAGGAGAGCGCTTGTTGTTTCGTCCGGGGGAGTCTGTCTTAGATGTAGGCGGCGTAGCGGACGCTGCGGTCGTTCTTGGTGCCGCAGATAGGAATGCCGATCGTCTCGCTGTGATTTTGGTCAGAAGATTAAGGTAGGCCCCACTTCCTTGTTGCCCTTCGCTGTCGTCAGCGCCTCATAGGTGCGGCGTCCGCGTCCGCAGCGCAAAAGGTGTGTCGGTCCCCGGCTAGCCCCTGCCGATGAACGGCATTCCCGCAGCAGTGATCACCACGGAGCCCACACTGGCCGACGGCGGCATTCCTGCCATCAGGAGCACGGCGCGCGCGGCGTCCTGCGCCGGGAAGGTGGGCTCCACCCTGCGGCTGCCGTCAGCCTGCAGGGCACCGGAGTCCACGCCGATGGTGGCCATGATGTCCGTGGCTGTGTTGCCGATGTCGATCTGGCCGCAGGTGATTCCGAAGCCCCTGCCGTCCAGCTCGATGCTCTTGGTCAGACCCGTCATGGCGTGCTTGGTGACCGTGTAGGCCACTGTCCGCGGCCGCGGCGAATGCGCCGAAATGGACCCGTTGTTGATGATCCGGCCGCCCTGCGGCTCCTGGGATTTCATGGCCCGGACGGCCGCAGCGGCGCACAGCATCGAGCCGGTGAGGTTCACCGCCACCACCGCGTCCCAGTCGGCCACGCTGATTTCATCCACCGACGCGGCCGGGCCGAACACGCCGGCGTTGTTGAACAGGAGGTCAACCCTCCCCCACTTCCCGAGGGCGGCAGCGAAAAGGCGCTCGACGTCGTCGGGCACTGTTACGTCGCAGGGCACCGTCAGCGCCTGGCGGTGGCCGGCCGCGGACTCCAGCAGCGGAGCCTCACGGCGGCCGGCCAACACCACGCGGTATCCGTCGGCCAAAAGGAGCCGCGCCACCGCCCTGCCAATTCCGGAACCTGCACCGGTCACGACGGCGACCGGCGCCGGCCGGTGGGGTTGTACGGGCCGGTGGGTTGCAGTCATGGGGTCGCTCCTTGTGTTGATGGCCGGACTAAGGTGCAGCGGGCACTTCCGCCGCCGTTATGGGCCAGCCTATGACCGTCTTGGGCCGCGGGGTGGCGTAGGTCCGGACCTTTGAAGTGCTCAGCCGCAGCCGGACCAGCGATTCGGCAATCGTGACAGCAGCCGCCACACCGTCCACCACGGGGACGCCCGCACGCTTGCGGATCTCCTCGTCCAGGCCGGCCATGCCGCCGCAGCCAAGGACAATGACTTCCGCCTTGTCCTCACGGACAGCCAGCAGCGCCTGTTCGATGATGGCTTCCACAGCGCGCTCCGGATCCTCCTCCAGTTCCAGGACGGCCATGCCGCTGGCCCGGACCGAGGCGCACCGGGCGTCGAGGCCGGCCAGCTTCAGCCGGTCCTCGATCAGCGGGACGGCACGGTCCAGGGTGGTGATCACGGAGTACTTGTGGCCCAGGAACATCGCAGTGCTCGCCGCTGCCTCGGTGATGTCCACTACCGGAACGTCGAGGAGCTCCTGGAGCCCCTCTCGGCCGTGCTCGCCGTAGCCGGCCTGGATAACGGCGTCGAATGGCTCCTGGTAATTGACCACGGCGTCCATCACGGCGATGGCCGCGAGGTAACTCTCAAAGTTTCCCTCGCAGGAGTCCGCGCCGAAGCGCGGGGTGAGTCCCACAATCTCCGTATCCGCAAGCGCGGCCTGTTGTGCCTGCGCGGCGATGGAATCGGTCATGGACTGTGTGGTGTTGACGTTGGCCACAAGGATGCGCATGGTGCTTTTCCTCTTTCGGGACAGGTATTTCGGGACAGGTACGTCAGTGGGCGCTGGCGACGGCGATTGACTCGCCGTCGACGTCGTCGAGACGCTGCGCGCGGTCCGAGATGACGTAGTAGACCACGGCAGCGATGCCGGCCGCGACGAACCACGCGAACGGGGCGGCGGCTTCCAGAACCGGAACAAAGGCGATCAGGAGTGCGATGGTGGCAGCAGGCACCATGGCGATGATGGCCCGGGGGTTGAAGCCCTTCTTGTAGTAGTAGGCACCTGCGGGGTCCTCGGAGTAGAGCTCAAGCACGTTGACCTTGCCGCGGCGCAGCAGCCAGTAATCGGCCATCACGACGCCGAACAGAGGGCCGAGCAGGGCTCCGAGTCCGCCCAGGAAGTACACGATCACCAGCGGGTTGTTGTACAGGTTCCACGGCAGGATGATGAGGCCGATCGTGCCGCTGACCCAGGCCGCCTTACGGAAGTTCAGGTGCTTCGGGAAGAGGTTTGTCAGGGCATAGACGGGGGCCACAAAGTTGGCCATCAGGTTCACGGCGATGGTGAGGATCAGCAGCGCAAGGCAGGCCAGGACAAGGAACAGCGTGTTCGGGATGGTCTGGACGATGTCCGACGGGCTTTGGATGACCGTGCCGTTGATCTTGAACTGTCCACCGGCCATGACCACCACGATCGCGCCGAAGAGAAGCATGTTGATGGGGATGCCCCAGAAGTTGCCGCGCACCACGGCCTTCTTGGAGACGGCGGACCGGGTGAAGTCGCAGAAGTTCAGGACGAAGGTTCCGTAAATGGCAACCCACAGTGCGCCGCCGGCAAAGATGGTGCGCCACATTTCGGCGCCTTCGAGCGCATTGTCCGAGGCCCAGGCGATGGAGCCCCCGGCTTCGACAAAGATCCAGACGGCGATGGCCGCCATGGTGACCAGGATGATGGGCCCGGCGAAGGCCTCATACTTGCGGATCATCTCCATGCCGAAGCTGACGATGACCAGCTGGACAATCCAGAGGAACACGAACGATGCCCAGCCCAGTGTGGACAGGCCGAGGATGGAGTTGGTGTCCATCTCCCGCAGCGAAGGAACCATGGCCACGAGCATGACGCGGAGCACCACGGACGCGAGATAGGTCTGGATGCCGAACCAGGCCACGGCCACCGCCCCGCGCAGGAGGCTGGCGATCTGGGCTCCCCTGATGCCGAAGCTGATCCGGCTCATGACAGGGAAGGGGACGCCGGTCTTGACGCCCATAAAGCCGGAGAGGCTAAGCAGCGCAAACAGGAGGACGGCGCCGACTCCCAGGGCGAGGAGGATCTGCCAGCCGCCCAGTCCGAGGGCGAAGAGCCCGATGGCAAAGGCGTAGTTTCCAAGGCTGTGGACGTCGTTGGCCCAGAGGGTGAAAATGCTGTAGCTGGTCCAGCGGCGACCTTCCCGCTTCGTCGGGGCAAGGTCAATGTTGTACAGGGTGGGGCTGATGGTCCGGCCGGAGGCCGCGCTGGCTGCATCGCACAGCGCGTCGACACCCATGGCGGGGTGGGTTGCTTTGCCCAAGTCAACTGCTGGCTCGGGTGCCGGGTCGACGTCGGTCAACGGGGTTGTCTGCATCGTGATCTCACTTCTTGAAGATGTCTTCCATGTGTTCCGCAGTGGGATTTATGCCGGAAACTTCCGGCAGGAGCGTCATTGCTTTTTCCACAATGCGGAAAATGGGTATCGAGTAGTGAAATAACGGTATGACCTGGGTCACGCATCCGTCAAGGGGTCGCCGAATCACGGCCGGTCACAAACGGCTACTACCGCAGCAACGCGGGGTCAGATGCAGCCCATTAAACCCCGCCCCACGGGCCGTATCTGACCCCGCGTTGGTTTACCGGGAGGAGACCAGCCCTGCCTCCTTCAAACCGAGGTAGATCTTGTCCCGGCCGATCGGCAGCTCAGCGAACCGGACCCCCGTGGCGTTCCGGATGGCGTTGGCCAGGGCCGGCGCCACCGGGTTGAACGGGCTCTCGCTCATGGATTTCGCGCCGAGCGGGCCCACCTGATCGTTGGTGGAAGCGAAGTAGACCTCGCTGCGCGGCACGTCCGCGAAGGACGGGATGTGGTACTGCCGCAGGATATCCGTGGTGACCCGGCCGGCGTCGTCCACCCGGACCTCCTCATACAGCGCCGCCCCGAGCGCCTGCGCGATGCCTCCTTCGATCTGGCCTCGGCACTGCCGCGGATTAACCACCACGCCGGCGTCGGCCGCCTGCACGCTCTGCAGGATCCGCAGCTCGCCCGTGCCGGTGTTGACCGCTACCCGGAAGCCGTGGACGTTGAACGCCACCGATCGCGGGGTCCCGTCCCAGTTGCCCTCGACGGCGAGCTGCACGCCTTGGTGCCGCGCGGCGTGGTGGATGTCTGCGAGCGGAATCCGCCGCCCGGCACAGTCCACGCCGCCGTCGGCGAGCACGCATTCGGTCTCCGGAACGCCGGTCAGCGCCGCCGCGACGGTGATGAGCCGGGAGGCGAGCTCGGTCGCCGCCAGGAGAGTCGCCTTGCCGGCCACCATCGTTCCGGCCGAGCCGAATGCGCCGGTGTCGTGCTCCACCAGGTCGGTATCGGACTGCCGCACGGCCACGTTGCCCGCCGTGGTGGCGAGCGCCGTCGCGGCCAGCTGGGCGTGCACCGTGGTGGTGCCGTTGCCGAATTCTGCGGTCCCGACGTCGGCCGCGAACGTGCCGTCCGGGAGCAGGCTCACGCGGGTGTGGGCGAAGTGGCCGCGGGGCGGGACGGTGTCGATCATGGACAGCGCGGAACCTTCGCCGGTGACCCAGTCCGGCCCGAGGTCATCGAGGCCGGCGTCGCGGTAGCGCTGCTTGCCGCGGTCCAGGGCATCACGCACCAAGGAGATGCACTGGTCCAGGCCGTAGCTGCCGTAGTGGACGTCCTCCTCCGGTTCGGGCGTGGTGGAAAGCATGTTGTCGCCTTCGCGCACCATGTTCCTGAGCCGGAATTCCAGGGGATCCATACCGATGACAACAGCCAGCTCATCAATGGCCGACTCGATCGCGAAGATCATCTGGCTCAGCCCGTAGCCGCGGAAGGCCCCGGCGGGCACGGTGTTGGTGTAGACGGCATGCGCGTCCACTTTCTTGTTGGCGCACTTGTACACGGCCAGCGATTCCCCACAGCCGTGGAACATGACGCCGGGGGCGTGATTGCCGTAGGCGCCGGTGTTGGTGACCACGTCCAGCTGCAGCGCGGTGAGGAGTCCGTCCTTGCTGGCGCCTGCCTTGAGCTTGATGGTGAAGGGATGCCGCGTGGTGGTGGCGGTGAACTGCTCCGTGCGGGTGAACTCCACCTGCACGGGCCGGCGCAGCGTGAGCGCGGCGAGGGCAACGAGGTCCTCGGTGAGCACTTCCTGCTTGCCGCCGAAGCCGCCGCCCACGCGACCGGCCACCACGCGGATGCGGTCCTCCGGCAGGTCGAACACCCGGCCCAGCGTGCGCCGGACCAGGAACGGGACCTGGCTTGAGGTACGGACCACAAGGCGGTCTTCGTCGTCGAGCCAGGCGATGGAGGAGTGCGTTTCCAAGGCGACGTGCTGCACGCGCTGGGTCCGGTAGGTGTGCTCGTGGATGAAGTCGGAAGCGGCGAAACCGTCCGCCACGCTGCCCAGCTCCGAGTGCAGCTCGGCCACCACGTTCTGCCGCGGGCGCGAGATCCTGGCCTTTACGGCGTCCTTGTCCCCGTGCAGGGCCGGAGCGCCGGGAAGCATGGCGTCCTGCGGGCTGAAGACGGTGTCCAGCAGCTCGTATTCCACGTGCAGGGCGCGGGCCCCGGCCTCGGCGGCGCCCACCGATTCGGCCACGACGGCGGCCACCCGCTGGCCGATGAACCGCACCACGTCATCGAGCACGCGGGTGTCGTCGGGATCGTCCGTGTAAAGCTCGTGCTGGGCGGTGGAGAAGTACTGCGCCGGGGCGTCCTCGTGGGTGAAGATGGCGACGACGCCAGGCACCCGGAGTGCGGCCGTCCTGTCGATGGAGACGATCCGCGCGTGGGCGTGGGGTGAGCGCAGCAGCTTCAGGTGCAGCAGGCCTTCGAGCTCTTCGGCCGGGACATCGAGCGTGTAGCGGGCAGTGCCGGTGACGACGGCGGCGCCCGCCGGGGCGGGCACGTTGTCGCCGAGCTGCCCGGCCCGGGTTGTTGTGGTTCCGGACGCGGCGGCGCCGGCCACCGTGCTGCCAGCTGCAGTGACGCCGGCTGCCGCGCCGCCGTCGTGATTGTGCTTGTCGCGGGTCCCGCAGACAGCGTCCGCGATGGAACGGTAGCCGGTGCAGCGGCAGAGGTTGCCCTTGAGGCTGCGGGGCAGGTTGGCCTTCTGTTCGTCGTCGAAGGTGGCTGCGGTCATCATCATTCCGGCGGTGCAGAAGCCGCATTGGAAGCCCTGTTCGGCCAGGAACTGCTCCTGCACGGGGTGCAGCGCACCGCCCTCGGCGAGGCCTTCGATGGTGGTCACTGCCTTGCCCTCGGCGCGGACGGCCGGGTAGATGCAGCTGTGCACCGGCGTGCCGTCCACGTGGACGGTGCAGGCACCGCAGTCGCCGCCGTCGCAACCTTTCTTGACGCCGAAGGTGCCCTGTTCGCGCAGGAAGGTGCGCAGGCACTGGCCCGGGCGGGGTGCGGCCGGGGTGGCTGTGCCGTTGATTTCGATTGCCATGCTCAGGCCTCCTTCTGCTGCGGTTTCGGGGGTGATGCGGGTTCGGGTTGCGCACTCGGCTGCGGTGACGTGGCGTGTGGGTGTCCGTGAGGTCCGGTCCAGAAATCGCCCGACACGGTGAGCCGTTCTTCCAGCAGTTCCGCACGGATCTCCTCCGCGAGCCGGAGGGTCATGTCCCGGCGCCATTCGGGCAGGCCATGGATGTCGTTGTGGTACAGCTCCGCCGGGATGGCCTTCCCGACGGCGGCCGCCAGGGCCGCAGGGCCGGCCATCTTGGCGGCGGCGAACCGCAGCTGGACGGGGCGTTTGGTGGCGGCGGTGACGGTGATGACCAGGGCGCCGTCGGCGTCGCGCCGTCCGATCAGCAGCACCCCGGAACGGCCGAGGTTGCTGAGCGAGAGCCGCCGGAAGGCCACTTTCGCGGACAAGGCCGACGCCGGCAGGTGGATGCTGCGCAGGAGTTCCCCGGGTGCCAGGCTGTTTTGCCCGTCCCCGGTGATGAGCGTGGCCACCGGGACCGTGCGGCTGCTGCCGCCGGCGCCGAGGATGGTGGCGGTGGCGTCCAGCCCTGCGCAGAGCGAGATCATGGGCCCGGCCGGGAGCGAGGTGCACAGGTTGCCGCCCACGGTGGACATGTTCCAGATCTTGAAGGATGCCACGAAGGAGTCACAGGAGGGGCGGACCAAATCCAGGCCCGGCCACTTCCTGCCGGCAACTGCCTCCGAGGCCGGCAGGGCGTAGAGCTCGGCCACGGTGCAGGTGGCGGCGAGCTCGATTCCGGCGTCGTTCACGGTCACGGCCGGCCAACCGGCTTCGCCCAAATCCAGCAATCGCTTCAGGACGGTACTGCCGTAGGAGAACAGGACCGTGCCGCCGGCCAGCCAGGCATCGCCGTCGCGCCAGTCGGCCGGGTCCGTGGTGGGGACGACGGCCTCGATGGTGTTCATGTCCATGGGTCCTCCTGGCGGGGTTCGTGCGTGCGGGGTTCGTGCGCGGCGCGGGGTTCCGTGTGGTGGATGGGGCCGCTGCCGTCCTTGAGCGAGGAGGCCGTGAGCGGCGCCATCGTGGTGCTGCCCGGTCCAACACGGGCCCGGGCACGGGACGCGAGGATCTCGGCGGTAATGGAAACAGCCACTTCGGCCGGGGTGACCGCGCCCAGGTCCAGGCCGATCGGCGAATGGAGCCGTTCCAGCGCTTCGGGCGGCGTGCCGTCCGCGAGCAGCGCATCGATGCGCTGCCGGTGGCTGCGGCGCGACCCCATGGCGCCCACGTAGGCGAGGCCCAGGCCAAGCGCGGTTTCCAGCAGCGGGATGTCGAACTTGGGGTCGTGGGTCAGCACGCACACCACGCTCCGGCGGTCCACGCGTCCAGCGGCTGCTTCTGCGGCAAGGTAGCGGTGCGGCCAGTCCGTGACCACGTGGTCTGCGGCGAGGAAGCGGCCCTGGCTGGAAAAGGCCGGCCGGGCATCGCACACGGTGACGTCATAGCCCAGCAGTTTCCCGGCCGGCACCAGGGCGGCGCCGAAGTCGTTGGCCCCAAAGATCAGCATCCGGGCCGCCGGCAGCCGGCTTTCCACAAACAGCGTGATGGGCTCGGGGTGCGTCTGGTCCGGGCTGTCGGAGCAGCCAACGGGTGGTGCCAAGCGGACCAACCCGCTGCGGCCGCCTTGGAGCAGTGGCTCGAGCTGGGCGGCTGCCGCGTAAACAGTAGCGGGATGGTCACCCACCAGGCGGGCAAGTTCCGGGGACTCCATGGCGCGGAACCGCACAGGATCCTGCACTACAACGGCTCCCCCGCCGGCGTCGAGCCTGCGGATCAGTGCCAAAGCAGAGGTGGAATGGTGGCCCGCCAGGCTGTTCAGCATGGCGTAGTCCATCGCCTCCGGCGAGAATCCGAGCGGCTGGATGTGGACTTCCAGCTCCCCTCCACAGCTCAGCCCGACGGCGAACGCGTCCTCGGCACTGTAGCCGAACGACTCAAGGCGGCTGCCGCCGTCGCGCATGGCCTCAAGGGCGGCGTCCACCACGGCGCCTTCCACGCAGCCGCCGGAGAGACTGCCCAGCACATCGCCGTGTTCCGACACAAGCATGGAGGTACCGAGCGGCCGGGGCACGGAGCCGCCTGCGGCCACGATAGTGGCAACGGCGCAGCGCTGGCCGGAGACCGCGGGCCGCCAGCTTCCCAGTGAAGGTATTAGGTCCAGCATGGCAACACGTCCTTTTCCACTGAGGTCCCGGACGGGAAGCCTGTCCGGAGCAGTGCGCGGTCTTGCCTCATAATCTCATTCCTTGCTGGTGTAGAGGGAAAGTGAGGGGAGTTGTTTGAGAGGACCGGGGCGGGGCCTCTAATCCCGCCCCGGTCCGTGACGGAGCAGCCGCACTCCACCGCCGTCCGCCGTCGTGGGTTCCGGTGCTGCGGACCACGGCGGCGGACGCCTACTCAATGCGGTGGGTGCGGATGGACCGCCGTTTGAGGCGCGCGAATGGGCGGTTACGCCGGGGGCCTACACGCCCATCAGGGTGTTGATGGGTCCCCGGGCGAAGTAGATGATGAAGCCCGCGGTGACCACCCACATGAGCGGATGGACCTTCCTGCCCCTGCCGGACGCGGCGCTGATGACGGCGAAGGAGATGAATCCGACGCCGATGCCGTTGGCGATCGAGTAGGTCAGCGGCATGGTGACGATGGTCAGGAAGGCCGGCAGCGCGATCGAGAACTTGCTGAACTTGATCTCGCGGATCTGCGCCATCATCATCGCGCCCACCACCACCAGGGCGGCTGCTGCCACTTCGATCGGCACCACCGAGGTCAGCGGCGTAAAGAACATCGAGCCCAGGAACAGCACGCCGGTGACCACGGAGGCCAGGCCGGTGCGGGCACCTTCGCCGATTCCCGCGGCGGAGTCGATGTACACGGTGTTCGATGACCCGGACGTCGCGCCACCGGCCACTGCGCCGAGGCCTTCGACGATGAAGGCCGACTTCAGCTTGGGGAACGTGCCGTCCTTGTGGGCCACGCCGGCGCTCTTGGCGAGGCCGGTCATGGTGCCCATGGCGTCGAAGAAGTTGGTGAACACCAAGGTGAAGACCAGCATGGTGGCCGCCAGGCCGCCGATCCTTGAGAACGAGCCGAAGAGATCGAACTGGCCCACCAGGCTGAAGTCCGGGGCCGACACCAGCTGGCCGGACAACACCGGCGTGTTGAGGTGCCAGCCGCCGGGGTTGTCGGCGCTGCCGGGACCGATATGCATAACGGCCTCGACGACGGCGGCCAGGGCAGTGGTGGCGACGATTCCGATCAGGAGGCCACCTTGGATCTTGCGGGCAACGAGGATGCCCATGACCAGCAGCCCGACGATGAAGACGAGGGTGGGGATGGAGGTGATGGAGCCGTCGTTGCCGAGCTGGACCGGCGGGCCGCCTTTGGTGGGGCGGACGAACCCGGAATCCACAAAGCCGATGAAGGCGATGAACAGGCCGATGCCGACGGTGATGGCGGCCTTGAGTTCCTTGGGGACTGCCTTGAAGATCGCCGTCCGGGCACCCGTGGCGCCGAAGAGGACAATCAGGATGCCGTTGATGACCACCAGGCCCATGGCTTCGGGCCACGTGACGTCCTGGATAACGGCTACGGCCAGGAACGAGTTGATGCCCAGGCCTGCGGCGAGCCCGAACGGCAGGTTTGCGACGAGGCCGAACACGATGGTCATGACGCCGGCGGTGAGGCCGGTAACGGCTCCCACCTGCGCTGCCGGGAGCCAGCCGCCGGCGACGTCGGTGGGGGCGTTCTCGGCCGAGAAGCCGCCCAGGATCAGCGGGTTGAGGATCACGATGTAGGCCATCGTGAAGAACGTGACAATGCCGCCGCGGAATTCGCGGGCCAGCGTGGAGCCACGCTTGGTGATCTGGAAGAAACTGTCCAGGAAGGATTTCGACGCCGGGGGGCGGGGTGCCGCTGTCTGCCCTGCGCCTGCGGGCGCAGCCTGCTTTTCAGCTGCCTTGTGCATTTCTGCGGGGTCCAGGATTGTCATGTCAGCCGCCGGCCCTAGTAGTCAATCCTGGAGTCGAGCGTGTTCCAGGTGTTGAAGGGTTCCAGGATGGCGGGAGCCTGGGGGTCGCCCAGTTCCAGCTTGGCGACCGGCATGAGTGCATCCCGGTCCTCGTTCTCGAAGTACTCGTAGAAGACGGCGTCGTCAAAGCCCACGGAGGCGGCGTCGTGCCGGTCTGCTGCGAAGACCACGTTGCCGATCCGAGCCCACAGGGCCGAGGCCAGGCACATGGGGCAGGGTTCGCAGCTGGTGTAGAGGGTGGCTCCGCTGAGATCGAAGGTGCCGAGTTCGCGGCACGCATTGCGGATGGCGGTGACCTCGGCGTGGGCCGTGGGGTCGTTCGTGGCGGTGACCCGGTTGACGCCTTCGAAGGCGCGGCCATCCGCGGTGACAATGACGGCGCCGAAGGGGCCGCCGCTGTTCAGGACGTTGGCTGTTGCCAATTTTATGGAGGTGGCCAGGAAATGTTCGGCCGTGACGGTGGTACTCATTGTGCGACTTCCTTAGTGGCGAGGAAGCCCAGTAACCCTGAGACGGGGACGCGCCAGTAATATGGCTACCAGGCTTCAGCATGTGCTTTTGAAGGTTCGCCTGGTAGATAGCTTCCCGGGGTCCGGGTGCCCGCCTTTGGCAAGATTGAGATTAGCACCGGATGTGTGAGCAGCGCCATAGTTTCTGGAAACTTAATTTCGTGATGTGAAATTCAGGTTTCCAACCGGTCACATTGACGCTCCTGGGCGCCGCCCTCTACGCTGAGTGCCACCGGCCGCCCACGGGGAGGCCGGCATCCTGGATCAGCAGACAGGGCATCACTGAGCTGGAACGCACTCACGCCGACCAGACAAGGAGCCATCCATGGCCCACCCTCATACCCCGTCCAGGCTCTGGATCAAGAACCCGCTCGCCGTTTTCACCGCCAACGGGCTCGACGCCGGTGGCGGCCTGGTGGTGAGCAGCGGGAAAATCGCCGAGCTCGTTCCGGCCGGCGGGCAGCCGTCCGCGCCTTGCGATGAGACCTTCGACGCCGGCAGCCACGTGCTGCTGCCCGGGCTGATCAACACGCACCACCACTTCTACCAGACCCTCACGCGCGCCTGGGGTCCGGTGGCCAACGCCCCGCTGTTCCCGTGGCTGCAGAACCTGTACCCGGTCTGGGCGCGCCTGACGCCGGACAGCCTAGAACTCGCGGTGAAAGTTGCCCTGGCCGAACTGCTGCTCTCCGGCTGCACCACGGCGGCCGACCACCACTACCTCTTCCCCGCGGGACTTGAGGACGCGATCGACGTGGAGGTCGGCGTCGTACGCGAACTGGGCATGCGGGCCACGCTCACGCGCGGCTCCATGACGTTGGGAACGGACGACGGCGGCCTGCCGCCGCAGTCCACCGTGCAGCGGCCGGAGGTCATTCTGGCGGACAGTGAACGCCTCATTTCCAAGTACCACGAGCGCGGCGACGGCGCCGTCATCCAGATTGCCCTTGCTCCGTGCTCGCCGTTCTCGGTGACCAAGGAAATCATGGCCGAGAGCGCAGTCATGGCCGAACGCCTGGATGTTCGGCTCCACACTCACCTCGCCGAAACCATCGACGAGGAAGACTTCTGCCAGTCGATGTTTGGCTTGCGGACCGTGGACTACCTGGAGAGCGTCGGCTGGCTGGGCAACCGCACCTGGCTGGGCCACGGCATCCACTTCAACGACGACGAGATCGCCCGGCTGGGAGCCGCGGGCACCGCCATCGCGCACTGCCCGACGTCGAACATGCGGCTCGCGTCGGGCACCGCCCGCGTGCTGGAACTTGAGGCTGCCGGGGTGCCGGTGGGGCTGGGCGTGGACGGATCGGCGTCGAACGATGCCTCCAACATGATCCTCGAGGCCCGGCAGGCGCTGTACCTGCAGCGGCTGCGGTACGGGGCATCCGTTCCCGTGGAGCGGGCCCTTGGCTGGGCGACGCGCGGATCCGCCGCGGTCCTGGGGCGTTCCGATATTGGTCAACTGGCCACGGGGATGCAGGCGGACCTGGCTCTCTTCCGCCTCGACGACCTGCGGTTCTCCGGCAGCCACGACCCCATTGCTGCATTGTTGCTGTGCGGGGCGGACCGCGCGGACCGCGTTATGGTGGGCGGGAAATGGCGCGTTGTGGGCGGGCAGATCCCGGGCCTGGACGTGGCCGGGCTCATGGCAGAGCACTCGGCTGCGGCGCGGAAGCTCGTGGCGGGGTAGGCCTTTGCTGGCCGTTTCGACGGTTCCCTGCGCACACGACGCTCAGCGACGTCGTGCCTGCGGGGAACCGTCGAAACGGGGCCTGTACACCAGGTCTGGCCGCCACAACCGATCGTTGCTAGCGTGGCGGCATGAGCCCGTCGAAGACCCCGGCCCAGATCCTCAACATTGGCGGCACCGAGGTGCGCATCTCGAGTCCGGACAAAGTGGTGTTCCCCAAGCCCGGGCTGACGAAGCTCGACCTGGTTCACTATTACCTGGCCGTCGCGGATGGTGCGCTGCGCGGCGCGGGCGGCCGGCCAATGGTGCTCAAGCGCTTCCCGAAGGGCATCGACGCTGAGCCGTTCTTTCAGAAGCGCGTGCCCGAAAACCACCCCGATTTCATCGATACAACGACCCTGCGCTACGCCTCGGGGACGTCGGCTGAGGAGGCGGTTATCCGGGATGCTGCGGGCTTGGCATGGGTGGTGAATCTTGGCTGCCTGGACCTCAACCCGCATCCCGTGCGGGCCGAGGACCTTGAACACCCTGACGAGCTCCGGGTCGACCTCGATCCGATGCCGGGGGTCGGCTGGGCCCAGATCGTCGACGTCGCGTACGTGGTGCGGGAGGTGCTCGACGACGTCGGACTCGTGGGGTGGCCGAAGACGAGCGGGTCGCGCGGACTCCACATCCTGGTGCGGATCGCGCCGCAGTGGTCATACCGCGACGTGCGGCTCGCCGCGGAGACCCTCGCCCGCGAGGTCGAAAACCGCGCTCCTGGCCTCGCCACGGCGCGATGGTGGAAGGAGGAGCGCGGCGAGAGTGTGTTTGTCGACTTCAACCAGAACGCCAAGGACCGCACCGTCGCATCCGCGTACTCAATCCGGCCCCTGCCGGACGCCCGGGTCTCGACGCCGCTCACTTGGGACGAGGTCCGCACCATCCGGCCGGAACAATTCACCGTGCGCACGGTGCTCGAGCGTTTCGCCGACGTGGGAGACCCTCACACCGGCATCGACGACGCGGTGGGCACACTCGACGGACTCCTCGCCTTGGCTGCTGAGCTCGGCCCCGCCGAGAAGCCGCCGCGCGGCGGAGACGGATCCGGCCGCCGGCAATCGCTGATGCCGCTCATCGAGGTGGCCCGGACCAGGTCCAAGCCCGAGGCGCTCGCGGCGCTCGACGAGTGGAAGACCCGGCATGCGGACCTCATCCCGGCCCTGCATCCGGCCGATGTGCTCGTCGACGGAATGCGCGGATCAAGCTCGCTCTGGTACCGGGTACGGGTGAACCTGCAGCATGTCCCCGAAGCGGAGCGCCCGCCGCAGGAGGAGCTCATCGCCGACTACGACCCATGGGCCGGCAAGCAGTGGCCCAGGCGGCCGGGGTAGCAGCGCCGGGGACGCGGAAAAGGCCCCGCGACACGCAAAAGGCCTGGCGACACCCGAATTCGGGCGTCGCCAGGCCTTCGGCGTGTCCTCAGCGAAGATGCGTGTCGTCAGCCCTGTTAGGAACGCTGGCCGCCGAAGCCCGGCAGGCCCTGGACCCAGCGCGAGAAGCGGCCCGGAACATGTTCCCGGTCCGCGGGCAGATAGAAGTCCGGATCCGTTCCGCCTCCGAGGGGAAGGTAGAACTCCTGGACGGCGGGTGCCGCCGTGTGTTCCGGTGCGACCGGCGTTGTGTCCTGCTGGTACATCTGATCCTCCTCCGAGGTGGGTTGATGATACTGCGGTGATTCCGCAAGGTGGAAAAGAACTTTTGCTATGTGAAATAGCCTAAACTGCCGGGCCTCGGTACGTCAATGGTCCCGGGAGTGCTCAGTCACAAAGCGTTTTTTGAAATTGTGATGTACACCACCGCGCAACTGGGCTATTCTGATATCCACTTCGTGGCGCAGGTCACGTAACCTGGGAGCAGCAGGCAGGGTCGTAATGAGCTGGCATCAATGGATGCCGGCTCTTTTTTGTTGGGTCGGCTCCACCAGAAACGCGCTTGAAACACGCGCTTAATTTCGTTGGTGGACCTTGAAGGTTCCACCTCGCAGAAGTTGGGATATGACCATGAGCAACAAAATCGTCCTCGGCGACAACCAGTACGGCAAGGCAGAAGTCCGCGTCGTCAAAGTCACCCGCGACACCGACCGCCACCAGATCGAAGACCTGAACGTCACCTCGCAGCTGCGCGGCGATTTCGAGGCTGCACACCTCCAGGGCGACAACGCCCACGTCGTCGCCACGGACACACAGAAGAACACCATCTACGCCTTCGCCCGGGCAGGCGTTGGCTCCCCCGAAGCCTTCCTGCTTCGCCTCAGCGAGCACTTCACCTCGGGCTTCGACTGGGTCACGGGCGGCCGTTGGGAAGCCGAGTCCTACACTTGGGACCGCATACAAGCGCACGGCTCCGAACACGACCACAGCTTTGTCCGCAACGGGCAGGAAGTCCGCACCGCCGTCGTGGTCCGAGACGGCAACACGACGCACCTGATCTCCGGCCTCAAGGACCTGACCGTCCTGAAGACCACCCAGTCCGGTTTTGTCGGCTACCCGCGCGACAAGTACACCACCCTGCCGGAGACCACGGACCGCATCCTGGCCACGGATGTCGCCGCCCGCTGGCGCTACAGCACGGGCCTGGACCTCGCGGCCACGGACTTCAACAAAAGCTACGACGACATCAAGGCCCTGCTCCTGGAGGGCTTCACGGAGAACTACTCCCACGCCCTGCAGCAGACCCTGTTCGATATGGGCAAGAAGGTCCTCGAGGCACACGGCGAAGTGGACGAGATCAAGTTCTCGATGCCCAACAAGCACCACTTCCTGGTGGACCTCTCCCCGTTCGGGCTCGACAACCCCAACGAGGTCTTCTTCGCCGCCGACCGACCCTACGGCCTGATCGAGGCCACGGTGCAGCGTGAGGACTCAGGCTCGGCCCCCGCCGCCTGGTCCGGCATCGCCGGTTTCTGCTAGACCGGCTCCCGGCAACACCCAGCCACTATCCCCGCCCACCATCGAACAAGTAGCCAGACCACGTTAGCCAGACAAAGACGTCTGCCATGAACCAGAAAGTCTGCCGTGAACCTCAAGAAAAAATCCCCCAGCCTGGCCGCCAAGACCGGCCGCCAGCCTTCTGACCGCCCCGAGGACAAGCGCCTCTCCATCGGAAGCACGTTCGCCTACGGCTTCCAGCACGTCCTGACCATGTACGGCGGCATCATCGCCCCACCGCTCATCATCGGAGCCGCAGCCGGCATGTCCTCAACGGACATCGGCCTGCTCATCGCGGCCTGCCTGTTTGTGGGCGGCCTCGCCACCATCCTGCAAACCGTGGGCATCCCGTTCTTCGGCTCGCAGTTGCCGCTGGTCCAGGGCGTTTCGTTCGCCGGCGTGTCCACGATGGTGGCGATCGTGCAGGGCGGCGGCGGCATCCAGGCCGTTTTCGGCTCGGTCATTGTGGCCTCACTGATCGGTCTGGCCATCACGCCGCTCTTCTCCAAGGTCATCAAGTTTTTCCCGCCGGTGGTTACGGGCACAGTCATCACCACAATCGGCCTGACCCTCATGCCGGTCGCCGCCAACTGGGCCATGGGCGGCAACGCCAAGGCCGAGAACTATGGGAGCATGGCCAACATCGGCCTCGCCGCAGCCACCATGGGCGTCGTCCTGCTGCTGAGCAAGGTCGGCAACGCCGCCATCTCCCGCCTTTCCATCCTGCTCGCCATGGTGATCGGCACCGTAATCGCCCTGTTCACCGGCATGGCGGATTTCTCCAAGGTGGGGCAGGGCGACATTGTTGCCTTCCCCACGCCGTTCGCCTTTGGCCTTCCTACCTTTGAGATCGCGGCGATCATTTCGATGCTGATCGTTATCCTGGTGACGCTCACCGAGACCTCGGCGGACATCATCGCCGTCGGCGAGATCGTGGACACCAAGGTGGACTCACGCCGCATCGGCGACGGCCTGCGGGCGGACATGCTCTCCAGCGCCATCTCGCCTCTGTTCAATTCCTTCACCCAGAGCGCCTTCGCCCAGAACGTGGGCCTGGTGGCCATCACGGGCATCAAGAGCCGCTTCGTGGTGAGCGCCGGCGGGCTCATCCTGGTGATCCTGGGCCTGCTGCCCGTCCTCGGCCGTGTGGTCGCAGCGGTTCCGACACCCGTCCTGGGCGGCGCCGGCGTCGTACTCTTTGGAACGGTGGCCGCCAGCGGCATCCGCACACTGTCCAAGGTGGAGTACAAGAACAACATGAACCTGGTCATCGTGGCCGCATCCATCGGCTTTGGCATGATCCCGATTGCGGCCCCGAAGTTCTACGACCAGTTCCCGTCCTGGTTCGCCACCATCTTCCACTCCGGCATCAGCTCGGCCGCCGTCATGGCCATCCTGCTGAACCTCCTCTTCAACCACCTCAAGGCCGGCAACTCTGACAACCAGTCGGTGTTTGTGGCCGGCACCGGCCGGGTGGTCACCGAGGCTGACTTGAAATGCCTTGCCGACGGCGACCGCTACGAGGGCGGCAAGCTGATCGACGCCGAGGGCAAGGAAGTCCCGGTGGAGTCGTCGTCGAAGTCTGAGCACTAGGCTAGACGACCACCACCAAACCAAAGCGCGAACTGGCAGCAAATGCCCTCAAATGTGGGAATTTGAGGGCATTACCTGCCAGTTCGCGCTGTTCTGGGTAGGAAGGGCGACGGTTGGAAGCGTCAGTTCTGGTTAAGCTCCGCGGAGATCGCCATCGCGGCCTTGCGCAGCAGCGGCACGGCACGGTCGGCGAAGCCTTGGTCCACGCGGGTGATCGGTCCGGACACTGAGATGGCGGAAGGCGTGGGCGCGTTGGGCACGGCCATGGCGAAGCAGCGCACGCCGAGCTCCTGCTCTTCCTCGTCGATGGAGTAGCCGCGCTCACGGATCAGCTTGAGATCGGCAAGGAGGGCATCAATGTCGCCGATGCTCTTGGCCGTGGGGGTGGGCATGCCGGTGCGGGACACGATGCCGCGCACCACCTCGTCGTCCAGCTGGGCCAGGATCGCCTTGCCGACGCCGGTGTCGTGCGTGTGGGCGCGGCGGCCCACTTCGGTGAACATGCGCATGGAGTGCAGGGAGGGCACCTGGGCCACGTAGATGACCATGTCCGAATCCAGCACGGCCATGTTGGAGGTTTCGCCGAGGAGCTCCACGAGGTTCTTCAGTTGCGGGCGGGCCACGGCTCCGAGCTGCTTGCTGGCGCCTTCGCCAAGCCGGATCAGCCGGGGGCCCAGCGCGTAGCGGCGGTTGGGCAGTTGGCGGATGTAGCCAAGCGAGACCAAGGTGCGCAGCAGGCGGTGAATGGTGGGCAGGGGCAGGTCCGTTGATGCGGAGAGCTCGCTGAGCGTCACGTCTCCGCCGGCGTCCGTGATGAGTTCCAGCAGTTCGAAGACGCGCTCGACGGACTGCACGCCTCCGGAGGCTTTTTCAGCCATTCCGTTGTCTCCTAGTGGCTCGGATTCCGACAACTCTTATCCACATCGTGAAAAGAGTTGCTTAGAACTCTCAACATACAGCACAACAACGCCCTAGGCGATGCCCCCAAACATGACCGCAGGGGGGTTGCATTTCCACTTCGCAGATAATAATATCCATAATACGAAAACATTCGGTTTGAGCGTGGCCCGGACTGGGCCTGTACGAGGAGGAAATTCAATGGCGAACCCGAGCCCCGGAAATTCGATCACCCTGCGCGTCGCCGCGCCGTCGAGCTTTACCGCCACGAGTGAACTCGCTGCAGCCGTGGGCGCAGCCGGCGCAGCCATCACGGCGCTTGATGTCACGGAATCCCACCACGACACCCTGGTTGTGGACGTCACCTGCAACACCACCGACGACGACCACGCGGCCCGCGTCAAGGACGCCCTGAACGCGCTCGACGGCGTCACGGTCCAGCACGTCTCGGACCGCACCTTTCTTATGCACCTCGGCGGCAAGCTCGAGGTGGTACCCAAGGTAGCCCTGCGCAACCGTGACGACCTCTCCCGTGCCTACACGCCCGGCGTCGCCCGCGTCTGCCTCGCCATCGCCGAGGACCCGTCAGCGGCCCGCAACCTGACCGTTAAGCGCAACACGATCGCCGTCCTCACCGACGGCTCCGCCGTGCTGGGCCTGGGCAACATTGGCCCGGCCGCGGCCCTGCCCGTCATGGAAGGCAAGGCAGCCTTGTTCAAGCAGTTCGCCAACGTTGACGCCTGGCCGGTCTGCCTGGACACCCAGGACACCGAGGAAATCATCATGATTGCCAAGGCCATGGCCCCCGTCTACGGCGGCATCAACCTGGAGGACATCGCAGCGCCGCGCTGCTTTGAAATTGAGAAGCGCCTGCGCGATGAGCTCGACATCCCCGTGTTCCACGACGACCAGCACGGCACCGCCATCGTGACCCTGGCCGCCCTCCACAACGCGCTGCGCGTGGTGGACAAAAAGCTCTCCGAGGTCCGCATTGTTGTCTCCGGCGTCGGCGCTGCAGGCTCGGCCATCATCCAGCTCCTTAAGGCCCAGGGTGCGCAGCACATCGTTGCCGCCGGCCGCTCCGGAGCCATCCACTCGGGCAAGCAGTACGACGACGAGCACCGCGCCTGGATTGCCGCGAACACCAACGAGGAAGGCTTCTCCGGCACACTGCACGACGCCATGGCCGGTGCCGACGTCTTCATCGGTGTCAGCGCCCCGCACGTGATCGGCGAAGAGCAGGTTGCCGCCATGGCCGAGAAGGCGATCGTCTTCGCCATGGCCAACCCGACGCCGGAAATCGACCCTGTCATCGCGTCCAGGCACGCCGCCGTGGTGGCCACGGGCCGCAGCGATTTCCCTAACCAGATCAACAACGTGCTGGCCTTCCCGGGCTTCTTCCGGGGGCTGCTGGACGCCGGGGCATCGGACATCACGCCCGAGATGCTGGTGGCCGCCGCCGACGCGATTTCCAACCGGGTAGCTGACGACGAGCTCAATGCCAGTTACATTATCCCCAGCGTCTTCGATCCTCATGTCGCCGCCGATGTGGCTGCCGCAGTGGCAGGCGCAGCGCACGCCGCCCGCGCTCTCTAGAAGAAGGACTTACGAACATGGCTATTACTGTGACTGACCACCAGCCGGTGGACCGCGCCGAAGAGATCCTCACCCCCAAAGCCCTGGCCTTCGTCGAGGAACTGCACAAGCGCTTCGCCGGAACGCGCAACGAGCTGCTCGAGGCCCGCCAGGTCAAGCGCGACGGCGTCGCCCGCACCAGCCGCCTGGACTTCCTCCTGGAGACCCGGGAGATCCGCGACGGCGACTGGAAGGTCGCAGAGGCGCCCGCCGCGCTGCAGGACCGCCGCGTGGAGATGACCGGCCCGGCCACCCCTGCCAAGATGGCGATCAACGCCCTGAACTCCGGCGCCAAGGTGTGGCTGGCGGACCTCGAGGATGCCAGCACGCCCACGTGGCCCAACGTCATCGATGCCATCCTCAACCTGCGCGACGCCGCAACCGGCACCTTGGCCTTTACCTCGCCCGAAGGCAAGGAATACACGCTCCGCACCGACGCGCCGCGGGCTGTTGTGGTGGCCCGTCCGCGTGGCTGGCACATGGAGGAGCGCCACCTGCTGATCGACGGCGCCCCCACCGTGGGTGCGCTGGTGGACTTCGGCCTGCACTTCTTCCACACCGCCAAGCAGCTGCTGCTCAACGGCCACGGCCCGTACTACTACCTGCCCAAGATGGAATCGCACCTTGAGGCGCGCCTCTGGAACGAGGTGTTCGTCTATGCGCAGGACTTCATCGGCATCCCGCAGGGCAGTGTCCGCGCCACGGTTCTGATCGAGACCATCCCGGCCGCGTTCGAGATGGACGAAATCCTGTACGAGCTGCGCGACCACGCGTCGGGCCTGAACGCAGGCCGCTGGGACTACCTGTTCAGCATCATCAAGTACTTCCGCGACGCCGGAGAGGAGTTTGTGCTCCCGGACCGCGCCACCGTGGTCATGACAGCTCCGTTCATGCGCGCCTACACCGAGCTGCTCGTCAAGACCTGCCACAAGCGCGGCGCCTTCGCCATGGGCGGGATGGCCGCCGTCATCCCCAACCGCCAACACCCCGAGGTCACCGAGGCCGCCTTCGCCAAGGTTCGCGCGGACAAGACCCGCGAAGCCAACGACGGGTTCGACGGCTCCTGGGTGGCCCATCCTGACCTGGTCCCCACTTGCCGAGAGGTGTTCGACGCCACGCTCGGCGAGCGCCCCAATCAGCTGGACAAGCAGCGCCCCGAAGTATCGGTCACGGCGGACCAGCTGCTGGACATCGCCTCGGCTGACGGCCAGGTCACCGAAGGCGGGCTGCGCCTGAACCTGTATGTCGCCGTCGCCTATACCGCCGTCTGGCTCTCCGGCAACGGCGCCGTGGCCATCCACAACCTCATGGAGGACGCCGCCACCGCCGAGATCTCCCGCTCGCAGGTATGGCAGCAGATCCGCAACAAGTCCGTCCTCGCCGACACCGGAAACACCGTCACCCGCGAACTAGTCGAAAAGATCCTGGGCGAGGAAACGGAACGGCTCCGGACCGAATTCGGCGACGAGGCCTTCCGCCTGTACTACCAGCCGGCCAGCACGCTGATCGCTGAGATCTGCCTGTCCGAGGACTACACGGACTTCCTCACCACTCCGGCCTACGAACTGGTGGGCTGAGGCATGGCGGTCTCCCCCACGCCGTCGCTCTCCGCAACGCACCTCGCCGCGATCGACACACAGCTGGCGGCCACTGACCAACTGCTGGAACGCAATTACCCCGGCGACGACGGCACCCGCCAGCCCGTGCACACCGTGTACGTGCCGGCGGACCGTTTCACACCGTCGTTCGCTGCCGAATGGGGCGCCCAGGCGCTCACGACGGCGGAGGCGCACGGCGGGCTCGAGCAGCTCGGCGCGCTGCTGGGCCAGGAGCCGGAGCTCGCTGCCGCCGTCGCCGCACGGGTCGCCGCCAAGCTGCGGACGGAACCGATCGAGGACCTGCGCCTGGACTTCGAGGATGGCTTCGGCGACCGCGGCGACGAAGCGGAGGACGTGGCAGCGGTCGCGGCGGCCCGGGCTGTCAGCGAAGCAGTTGCCGCCGGCACCGCCCCGCCGTTCATCGGCATCCGCTTCAAGTGCTTCGAGGCGCCCACCCGGGCCCGCGGCCTGAAGACACTTGACCTGTTTGTCTCCACGCTCGCGCAGGCCGGCGAACTGCCTGCCGGCCTCATTCTGACCCTGCCCAAGGTCACCACCGTGGCCCAGGTCCAGGCGATGGACTTCGCCGTGTCCCGGCTGGAGGAAGTCCACGGGCTTCCCGCCGGCCGGCTCCGCTTCGAGGTGCAGGTGGAAACGCCGCAGCTGATCCTCGGACCGGAAGGCACCTCCCCTGTGGCGCAGTTGCCGCACGTGGTCCCGGGACGCATCAGCGCCCTGCACTACGGCACCTACGACTACTCCGCCTCGCTGCAGATCTCGGCCGAGTACCAGTCGATGGAGCACCCGGTGGCGGACTTCGCCAAGGAAGTCATGCAGCTGGCTGTCGCCGGAACGGGCATCCGGCTCTCCGACGGTTCCACCAACATCATCCCGGTGGGCGACGCCGTCGAGGATGCCTGGAAGCTGCACGGCCGTTTGGTCCGCCGCTCGCTGGAACGTGGCTACTACCAGGGCTGGGACCTGCACGCCGCCCAGCTGCCCAGCCGTTTCGCCGCCACGTATGCGTTCTACCGTGAGGGCCTCCCGGCCGCAGCGGCACGCCTGCGCACCTACGTGGAACGAGGCAATGCAGACCGCACCGAAGGCGGGGTCATGGATGAACCCGCCACCGCCCGGGCCCTGGCCGCTTTCGTCCTGCGCGGCGTCCAGTGCGGCGCGGTCGGGACCGAAGAGGTCCAGGCGCTTGCCGGCGTCGAACTTTCCCAGCTGACCGCACTGGCGCACCCGCGGCTGGCGCACTCCACTTCGAAGTAAGGATCCAATGATGGGCAAGTACTACTACCCGCAAGGCGGCCTGCCGCCGCAGACGCACCTCACCACGGAGCGGGCAATCGTCACGGAGGCCTACACGGTCATCCCCAAGGGCGTTATGACCGACATCGTGACCAGCACCCTGCCGGGTTTCTCCAACACCCGCTCCTGGATCCTGGCCCGCCCGATCTCCGGGTTTGCCACCACGTTCTCGCAGCTGATCGTGGAGATCGGCCCCGGCGGCGGCGCCCCGAAGGCCGAGTTTGAGCCCGGTGTTGAGGGCGTTGTCTTTGTCACCAAGGGCAAGGCCAACCTGACGCTCGACGGCGAACTGCACGGGCTTGAGGAAGGCGGCTACGCCTACTTGGCCGCCGGTGCCACCTGGGGCCTGGAGAACGTCTCCGACGACATCGTCTCCTTCCAATGGATCCGCAAGGCCTACGAGCGGCTAGAGGGTTACGAGGCAAAGTCCTTCGTCACCAGTGACGCGGAAGTTGAAGCGGGCGCGATGCCTGACACCGAGGGCGTCTGGAAGACCACCCGTTTCGCGGACCCCAACGACCTGGCCCACGACATGCACGTGAACATCGTGACGTTCCAGCCGGGCGGTGTGATCCCGTTCCCGGAGACCCACGTTATGGAACACGGCCTGTACGTCCTGGAGGGCAAGGGCATGTACCTGCTCAACAACGACTGGGTGGAGGTGGAGGCCGGCGACTTCATGTGGCTGCGCGCCTTCTGCCCGCAGGCCTGCTACGCCGGCGGGCCGGGCCAGTTCCGCTACCTGCTCTACAAGGACGTCAACCGGCAGATCCGCCTCACCTAGGCTGCCGCTTTACCGGCTGGCCGCCGAAATCGCCGGAACTGTGCCGGATCGCTGCAAATTTGCGGCGCCCCGGATACGGTTCCGGCGATTTCGCGTTGCGGTGAGCCTCTGTGACAAGACCTGCCACCGGCACCCGTGGTAGTCGTCGTAGGTCCGGCCCGGGCTCTCCGGTGCGGACCTGACACGACCCGAAGGATGGAAATGCGCAGCGCCACAATAATCACCAGGAAGTGTTTGATCGTTGGATCCGGCCTGGGGCTGCTGGCACTCGTCACCGGCTGCAGCAAGCCCGCCGCCGGGGCCGTGGCACCCTCGCCGGCCGCCTCCGCAGCTCCCCACGCTTGGTCCCACGACGGCGCCGCGGGCCCCGAACACTGGGGCACCTTGAGCTCCGATTTCGGCTCCTGCTCTTCCGGCACCGCCCAGTCCCCCATCGACGTCGGCGGCGGTTCGGGCCGTTCCCCGGAGCCGCTCACCCTGGCCTATTCTGCCTCGGAGTGCGAGATGACGGACAACGGCCACACCACCGAACTGCGCGCCCTCACGGCCCAGGGCATCACGGTTGGCGGCAGGCAGTACGCCTTCAAGCAGATGCACTTCCATGCCCCGTCCGAGCACACGCTGGACGGCGTCCGGCACGAGACCGAGTTCCATTTCGTCCACCAGGCCGACGACGGCGGGCTGGCCGTCGTCGGCATCCTCGCCACGGCGGGGGCCGCCAATGCGGCGTGGGCGCCGTTCACGGACGGCGTGCCTGCCGCAGCCGGCGGGCAGAAGGTGGCGGCCGGCGTCGTAGACTTCCCGGCACTGTTCCGGGCGTCGCTGGACCATTTCGCGTACGACGGCAGCCTGACCACTCCGCCCTGCTCGGAAGGCGTGCGCTGGCTGCTCCTCGAGACCCCCGTTGAGCTCGGAGCCGGACAGCTCGCCATACTGAGTGCGGCGCACGCGGGCAACAGCCGGCCGGTCCAGCCGCTCAACGGAAGGGACGTCGTTGTGGTCGATCAGTAAAGTCGCCGCAGGGCACGCGCCGGTTCCGGGAGCAATGCCGGGGTCAGACCGTGGCGGGGTCCGTGTTGGCGCCGCAGAGGATCACGGCCACGCGTTCCCCGTCCGCCGGAACATAGGCGCCGGAGAGCAGGGCGGCGAAGGCCGTGGCCGCGCCGTGCTCCACGATGATACGGTACTGCTCCCACAGCAGGGTGCGGGCTGCCACGATGTCCTCGTCGGTGACCAGCACGGCGCGGACCCCGGTACGGACGGCCACTTCGAAGCCGATCCGGCCGATCTGCCGGGCCCCCAGGGAGTCGGCGGCGATCCCGGAGACGGCCACATCCACGGGGGTCCCGGCCGCGAGCGCGGCGTGCAGGGTGGGCGTGGTTTCGGACTCGACGCCCACCACTTTGGCCCGGCCTTCCACGGCCGCCGCGACACCCGCCATGAGCCCGCCGCCGCCCACGGCCACCACCACGGTGTCCACTTCGCCCAGCTGCTCCAGCAGTTCGGTTCCGATGGTGCCGGCGCCGGCTGCGATCTCGGGCTGGTCGTAGGCATGGCAGTAGACCGCGCCCGTCTCGGCGGCGTAAGCCATGGCGGCGTCGTACGCCTCCGAGTATTCGGCGCCGCGCTGGACCACGTTGGCGCCGATGGCCCAGAGCTTCTTGACCTTCACGGCCGGGGCCGTCTCGGGCACAAACACGGTGGCCGGGACGCCGACTTCCGCGGCGGCGTAGGCGTTGGCGAGGCCGGCGTTGCCGCCGGAGGCCACCACAATGCCCACGTCGTCCTTCAGTTCGCCGCGCTCCCGGCAGGCCAGGACCCGGTTGAACGCGCCCCGGGCCTTGAACGTTCCGGTGTGCTGCATGAACTCACACTTGAGCCACACCTCGCCGGGGAACGGGCCGCGATCTGCCTCCAGCACGGGCGTGACGCGGATCCTCCCGGCAATCCGGGCAGCGGCTTCGTCGACGTCCGTGCGTGTGATCATTGGGGAAATCCTCATTCCGGGGTGGGGCTAGGTTCAACGTTCAGGCTATCGCCCGTGTGGGTGGGCCTTAGATAACGTACGAAATATCCCCACGAGCGCCGGTGTTACCCCGGATATGACAACTATTGGCATCATCGGAGCAGGACACATTGGCAGCCAGGTTGCCCGCAAAGCGGTCGAACTCGGCTACGACGTAGTGATCAGCAATTCCCGCGGCCCGGAAACGCTGGCCGCACTCGCGGCGGAACTGGGACCCCGCGCCCGGGCCGCGACGCCGGCCGAAGCGGCAGCGGCGGGCGATTTCGCCGTCGTGACCGTCCCGTTCAGGAGCCTCGGAAGCGTCCCGGTGGAGCCGCTGGCGGGGAAGATCGTGATCGATACCGGTAACTACTATTGGGAGCGCGACGGCCACGTTCCGGTCCTCGACGCCGGTGAGGCCACCACTTCCGGGCTGGTGCAGGAACACCTGCCCACCTCCAAGGTGGCTAAAGCCTTCAACCACATCAGGTACAGCGAGATCACCACGGACGGCACCCCTGCCGGCACGCCGAACCGCCGCGCTTTGGCCACCGCCAGCGACTACCCCGAAGCCAGCGAGCTCGTGACGAAGCTGTATGACGAGTTCGGCTTCGACGCCGTGAACATCGGCCCGCTCTCCGAGAGCTGGCGCGCCGAGCGGGACCGTCCGGCGTATGTCATGCGGCAGAACGCTGCTGAACTCAGCGAGAACCTGGCCAAGGCGCCGCGGACCATCTGACGGTGGCGGACGGTGCGGGGCGGTGCCGGCCTGCGGCAATTAATCCATTCGGCGTATTATTCAGGGTGATCCACGTTCACTCGACCCAGACGTGGCCCAACCCTGACCGCTGACACCGAAGGATTTCCGTGAGCCACCTCAACCACCACCAGCCGCCGCTGCGTGCCTCCGGCGCCGAAAAGCCACCCCGCACCCTCGGCAGGGACGTAGCCCTCGCCGTGATGATCGGGCTTCTGGGAGGCCTCCTTGGGCTGGCCCCGTGGCTGGCCACCGGCGCGCAGCTTCCACTGCAGAACCTTTGGGGCACGGAGGCGCTGCCGCAGCAGATGCCCCTGTCGCTCCTGCCGTTGAGCCAATACAAACTCACCACGCTGGTGGCCCTGATGACTGTGGGCGGGGCGGCCGCCGGCTTGGCAGTGCGGCTCTGGTCCCCTGCCCGACGGCGGCTGGCTACGTGGTGTGCGGCGGCCGGTGTTCTCGCGGTGCAGGCCACTGCGGCGGTTCAGGCGTTCACGGTGCTCTCCGGCGGCTTGGCAGGCGGAACGACGTCGGGGGTCTATTTCGCCGGGCTGCTCGCAGGGGTCATCGCAGCCATCGTCGCAAGCCTGGTGGCGCTCCTGCTCTTGGCGGCGAAATCCAGGGCCCTGACAGCCCTGGGCATCGGACTCGTCGCCGTGCCCATTGGCTCGTGGGTCGGCGAGTGGGCGGGGAATCTGGCCGGAGCGGGCAACGTCCCGTCCGCGGCATTGACGCTGCTGCGCTGGCTGCCCGCCGTGCTGGTCGGTGTGGCACTGGCGTGGTGCGGTCTCCGGCCAGCCCGCCGCCCAGTCGTATGGCTGGTGGACCTGGCCCTGCTGTGGGTAGTTCCGGCGGTGTTCATCTCCGTCAATTACGTCCTGGGCACCCGCGTGCCGGAACGGGACCCACAGGAATTGGCCCTAATGATCCGACAGATCCTGACGGCCACCCTCGGACCCGCCGGAGGGGCCGGGCCCACAGTGCTGCTGGCATTGGCCATCGCGCTGGCAGGTCTAGGCATCCGGGCGCTGGCCCGCCGGCGAGCGCGGGGCTAAGGCCCAGTCGCGGCTGCCGGCCGGTACCGGAACTACATCAAAATCCGTGGCGCCGCGGGGGCCATTCGTTTCTACAATATAAGTGGCGGCAGTTACAGCAATCAGCTGCACGGGCCGCGCCACAAGGAGGACCGCAATGGGTTTGGGTGACAGGATCCACAACGCCGCGGAGAGGCTGCACGGCAAGGGAAAGAAGGCCGCCGGTGAGGTCAGCGGCAACGACCGCATGCGGGCCGAAGGCAAGGCCCGCGCAGTTAGGGCCGACCTCAAGCAAGCCGGCGAAAAGATCAGGCACGCCTTCAAACGGCACTAATACGATCAATCGAACGGGCGGCCCTGCCAGGAGCCGCCCGTTTTTCAATGCCCGCCAGCCCTTCAGCACGCCCGGTTCGCTACCTCCGGCGGAACCTCAGCCTGTTCGTTGGCGATGCTGGAGTGACCAGATTTACGCCTGTTATCACGCGAGAGAACGCATTGGATGACTCTCGAAAAACCGCAAAAAGGGTAGCGGTGGTCCTAGCGCCCGGGCCAAACGCAGGCGCAGGCGCAGGATGGAACTACCGGATCACCACAATTCAGAATGAATCCGGAGTCAAGCCCCCCGCTCAGTCGGGGCGTGCTGTTGAAAATGGGACTGGCAGGCTGCGGCCGCCACACTGATCAATCGCGACATGCTCAGTCGCGTCAATCGCGACATGCTCAGTCGCGACGGCTTAACGCTGCCCAAAAATGGTGAATCGTATCCCTATAGGAGCAAAAAAATGTCCATCACTCCAACAATGAAAACCCGTTCAACCCGGGCAAAGATCGCCCTGCTTCCGGCCCTCTCGTTGGGTCTGCTCGGGGGCTCCGTGGCAATGGCTGCCCCGGCCCAGGCGGAAACAAGCCGATACGGCTGTACCGTCGACCCCCTGGATCCACGTGATCTTCGCGGCAACAGGGTCGACTTCAAGATCAAAGTAGATTGCTACAGCGAACAGACAGTCCAGATCCGCCAGCTCCGCTACGAAGACGAGCGTGGCCCGCGGCGCAGCGACGACTTCCTCGGCAGCTCTCACTTCACCGAGACATTCGATAGGCGCGACGACGCCCGGACCATCCACAGTGTTGACCACGTGCGCAACCTTGACCGCAGGGGTGCAGAAGAGGTCTACCATCTCGTTTCATTCCGCGTGAAGGACGACAGGGGACACTGGTCCGACTGGACCCGGGGGAGAAGAGCGACGTAGTTGAGGTACGCCGCTAACGCGCAGTGAACCGTTCACAAAACGAGCCACGTGCACAGGAGCCCGCGTGGACATCCGTCGGGCAGCCGGCGATAGAATCCCCTCAATACGCGGCAAGGAATATGGGTGATTTGGTGACACGCTCTCCAGAGCCTTCGGCAGCGACCGGAACAGGGGACCTCAAGCAGCGCGTGCAAGGCGGCGGCTGCTCGCTTTGCTCCTCGACTACGCCGTCATCCTCGCGTGGATGGCAATCCTCGGGTTTCTTTCACGGCTGGTCTATCTCGTGCTGGGATCCCTGCCGGACACCCTGGGAACGATTGGCCCCGTCGGCAGCCAGGTGCTCTATTTCTTTCTGCTGACCTTCGTGGTGGGTGTCTATCTGTATCGCTGCGAGTCGGGCCCGCATCATGCAACCTGGGGCAAGCGCCGGATGGGCCTGGCGGTGGTGGGCGTCGACGGCGAGGCTCCTGCCCGCCGGAGCATCCTGGTGCGCACCGTGGTGAAGCTGCTGCCGTGGGAGGTGTCCCATTTCTTCGTGTGGCAGATGATGTGGACGTTCTACCTCCATGGCTATGACGCTTCGCCGCCACTATGGGTCTTTCTGGGGCTGCAGGCCGCCACTGCCGCGGCAATCGCCTACATCGTCATGGTGATGGTCACAGGCCGCGGACCGCATGATCACGCGGCGCGGACGGTGGTGGTCTGCCGGCTGGAGCAGCGCCGGCGCCGGCCGCTGTCTGGGCATCTTCGCCTCAAGTAGGATGTCGCCCATGCCGATAGCTGCGCTGAACGTCCCGGGAATCGGCGTTTCGCGCGCGGTGATGGATACCGCCTGGGACCGTTTGTTTTTCCTGGTCGGCGGCGTCTCGGCCGCGTGGTTGTCGTACCTGCTGTTGCGGCTCAGCTTCGAATGGGGCTGGTCGCAGATCTGGTTCGCCTTTGTTTTCTGGGGCCTCCTCGCGTACCTGGTGCTGCCCCGGCTGCACCGCATCCTGACCCGCATTTACGTCCCTGACTATTTCATCGGCCGGGCCCGGACCAGCGACGGGCTGCTTGGCGACCCGGTCAATGTGGCCTTGCTCGGCTCCGAAGCCCAGATCCACTCCGTGATGGGCCGGGCGGGATGGACTATCGCCGACGACGTGACGCTCGCCAGCAGCTGGCGGATCGTGACATCCACCATCCTGCGACGCAGCTACGACGAGGCGCCGGTGAGCCAGCTTATGCTTTTCGGGCGCCAGCAGGACTTCGCGTACCAGCAGGAAGTGGACGGGAATCCGGGCAAGCGCCACCACGTACGGCTCTGGCGCTGCTATCCCGGCTGGCTGCTTCCGGGCGGGCACGCGGTGGACTGGCTGGCTGCCGGGACCTATGACCGGAGCGTTGGCTTCTCCCTCTTCACCCTGCAGATCACCCACAAAATCGACGCGAACACCGATACTGAACGCGACCACATCGTCTCAAGCATCCTCAAGACCGATCCCGCGGCGAAGGTGGAGGTGCTCCGCGACTTCTCCACCGGCTACCACACCCGCAACGGCGGAGGCGATACCATCACCACCGACGGCGACCTTCCAATCGTGGATCTTGGACTGATCACGGCGGCCCTGGGGCCGGCCCAACATTCGCCCAGCGACAGCCGAAACAAGCGGCCGGCGCCCACCATCGTAGGGGCACTTCTCGCGGGTGCACGGGCAGTGGCCGCCATCGTTGCAGTGGTGTCCGGTTTCCTGTCCCCGGACGATCTGCTGCAGGGCATCAGCATCCAATCCGACGACGGACTGGGCCTGACGGCGGCTCAAGCTGAGATCGTCCTCTACGCAGGACTGTGCTTCGTGGGCCTCGTTGCCCTCGGCGAACTTCTGCTGGCCTGGTTCGTCTTCCTGGGCAGCAACCGGGCCCGCGTCACCGCCATGGCCCTGAGCACGGCAGCCATCACCATCCAGGCGATCGACGTCGTGAACGGCGGCCCCTTGGCAACACTGGAGGCAAACCTGCCCGGCCTCACCCTGGACATCCTGCTGATCCTCGCCCTCTCCAGCGAAAGGGCCCGCATCTACGCGCGGCGGGACCGCAAGGAGCCCAAACGGGATTCGACGCGTCCCGGCGGCCGCGCGGCGTTCTGAGCTGCGGCAAGTCCCACCGGCGTCTTCGAGCCCCAGCATCACGGACACCCAAGGGCTGCCGCGATAGTTTCCTGCCGGCACATCACGCCGCTTGCCACTTTGGTATTCCTCCCCGCCCATCCGACCGGCCCTTGACTCCCGCCCCCACTTTCCCTAAACTTTTCATAAAGCAGAATCTAAATTCCACAAAGCGGAAACTCACTAAGAGCGAAGCAATCAGGAAGATAGATCAAAGCCCCTCCTCGGAAGGACCTACGATGACGTACACAGTGAACTGCTCCATCCTCTTGACGGAGCTTCCCCTGCTCGAGCGCCCCGCAGCCGCAAAGGCTGCCGGCTTTGACGCCGTCGAGTTCTGGTGGCCCTTCGACACCTCCGTCCCCACCGACCCCCAGGTCACCGAGTTTGAGAACGCCATCAAGGATGCAGGCGTCCAGCTCACGGGCCTGAACTTCAACGCCGGCAACATGCCGGGCGGTGACCGCGGCCTGGTTTCCTGGCCCGCCCGCTCCACCGAATTCCTGGACAACATCGACGTCGTTGTCGGCATCGGCGAGCGTCTCGGCTGCAAGGCCTTCAACGCCCTCTACGGCAACCGTGTTGACGGCGAATCGGCCGAGAAGCAGGACGCCATCGGCGCCGAAAACCTCGCCGCGGCAGCTGCCGGCGTCGCGGGCATCGGCGGCACCGTCCTCCTCGAACCGGTCAGCGGCGCCGCCAAGTACCCGCTCCTCACGGCAGCGGACGCCCTCAAGGTGATCGCCCGCGTCAAGGAAGAATCCGGCGCAGAGAACATCAAGCTCCTCGCGGACTTCTACCACCTGGCAGTCAACGGGGACGACGTCGCCGCCGTCATCGAAAACCACGCCATAGACTTCGGCCACATCCAGATTGCCGACAACCCCGGCCGCGGGGCTCCCGGAACCGGTGAGCTTCCGCTCGGCGAATGGATCGCCCGCAGCCGCGAACTCGGCTACGACGGCTACATCGGCCTCGAGTACAAGGAACCGGCGGAAACCGCGTTCAGCTGGGCCATCCGCCAGCGCATCGCCCGGTAGTCCCCACCCGCACCCTAACCTCGCAAGCTCGGCCAGGGAACCCCGCAGGCGTGGGCCCACCCACCCGCGCCCTAACCTCGCAAGCTCGGCCAGGGAACCCCGCAGGCGTGGGCCCAGCCACCGGCCACCACCAACAGACTTTTAGTAAAGGAACCACAATGAGCAACGTTGCAGTCATCGGACTCGGAATCATGGGCCTCCCCATGGCCATCAACCTGGTCAAGGCCGGCCACACCGTCACCGGCTTCAACCGCAGCCAGGACAAGATCGAAAAGCTCGTCTCCGAAGGCGGCCTGGGCGCCACGAGCATCGCGGACGCCGTCAAGGACGCCGACGTCGTCATCACCATGGTGCCGGACTCCCCCGACGTCGAAGGGGTAGTCAGCGGCAAGGACGGCGTCTTCGCCAACGCGAAAAAGGGCACCCTCTGGATCGACGCCAGCAGCATCCGCCCGGATGTCGCCAAGCGCCTCTCCGACGATGCAAAAGAAGCCGGCATCCGCCCCCTCGACGCCCCCGTATCCGGCGGCGAACAGGGCGCCATCAGCGCCGCTCTTTCCATCATGGTGGGCGGCACCGCGGAAGACTTCGAGGCAGCCCAGCCGGTCCTCACCGCCGTCGGCAAGACCATCGTCCATGTCGGCCCCTCCGGCTCCGGCCAGACCGTCAAGGCAGCCAACCAGCTGATCGTAGCCGTCAACATCCAGGTCCTCGGCGAAGCAATCGCCTTCCTTGAGGCCTACGGCGTGGACACCGACGCAGCCCTCAAGGTCCTCGGCGGCGGCCTGGCCGGCTCCAAGGTCCTCGACCAGAAGGGCCAGAAGATGCTCGACCGCAACTTCGACCCCGGCTTCCGCCTTGCCCTCCACCACAAGGACCTCGGCATCGTCACCTCCGCAGCCCGCGAAGCCAATGTCGCCATCCCCCTCGGCGCCGTCGTCGCACAGCTCGTCGCCGCAACCGTCAACCAGGGCGACGGCGGCCTCGACCACTCCGGCCTCTTCAAGCAGGTCCTGCAGCTCAGCGGCCGCAAGTAGGAGCAGCCCCGAAACTGGGGCACTTCGACACGGACACGCCGGCCACGGTCGTAATTTACGACGACGGCTCCCCCAAAGTGCCCCGCAACGGTTCGCCGGGCTACTTCAGCACACCCCACAACAGGCTTCACAACAGACTTCACAACAGACTTTCAAGGAGTACACAATGACTAAGATGCGCACCGTTGACGCTGCCGTCGCAATCCTGGTAAAGGAAGGCGCCATCGAGGCGTTCGGCCTGCCAGGCGCGGCAATCAACCCGTTCTACTCGGCAATGCGGAAGAACGGCGGCGTCCGCCACACGCTGGCCCGCCACGTTGAAGGCGCCAGCCACATGGCGGACGGCTACTCCCGGGCCAAGGATGGAAACATCGGCATCTGCATCGGCACCTCGGGCCCTGCCGGCACGGACATGATCACCGGCCTGTACGCGGCCTGGGCGGATTCCATCCCCATGCTCTGCATCACCGGCCAGGCCCCCGTGGCCAAGCTGCACAAGGAAGACTTCCAGGCCGTGGACATCCAGACCATTGCCGCCCCCGTCACCAAGATGTCCATGACCGTGATGGAGCCGGGCCAGGTTCCCGGCGCCTTCCAGAAGGCTTTCCAGCTGATGCGCTCCGGCCGTCCGGGCCCGGTCCTGCTGGACCTGCCGTTCGACGTGCAGATGGCCGAGATCGAATTCGACATCGACGCGTACGAGCCCATCGTTGTCCAGAAGCCGAAGGCCAGCCGCAAGCAGCTGGAAAAGGCCCTGGACATGCTGACCGCAGCAGAGCGCCCGCTGATCGTGGCCGGTGGCGGCATCATCAACGCCGGCGCCTCCGCCCGGCTGGTGGAACTGGCCGAACTGCTGAACGTTCCGGTTATCCCCACCCTGATGGGCTGGGGCACCATCCCGGACGACCACGTCCTGATGGCCGGCATGGTGGGCCTGCAGACCAGCCACCGCTACGGCAACGAGACCATGCTGGCCTCCGACTTCGTCATCGGCATCGGCAACCGCTGGGCCAACCGCCACACCGGCGGCCTGGACACCTACACGGCCGGCCGCAAGTTCGTGCACATCGACATCGAGCCCACCCAGATCGGCCGCGTGTTCTCGCCGGACCTGGGCATAGCGTCCGACGCCGGTGCGGCGCTGGACGGGCTGATTGAGCTGGCACGCGAGCGCCAGGCAGCGAAGTCCCTGCCGGACTACTCCGGCTGGGTTTCCGAATGCACCGCACGCAAGGGCTCCCTGCAGCGCAAGACGCACTTCGAGAACGTGCCGATCAAGCCGCAGCGTGTGTACGAAGAGATGAACAAGGCGTTCGGCAAGGACACCACCTACGTGTCCACCATCGGCCTGTCGCAGATCGCCGGCGCACAGCTGCTGCACGTTTTCGGCCCGCGCAAGTGGATCAACGCCGGCCAGGCAGGCCCCCTGGGCTGGACCGCCCCGGCCGCCCTGGGCGTAGTCCGCGGCAAGCCGGACGAGACCGTGGTTGCCCTGTCCGGTGACTACGACTTCCAGTTCATGATCGAAGAGCTGGCCGTGGGCGCGCAGTTCAACCTGCCGTACATCCACGTGGTGGTGAACAACTCGTACCTGGGCCTGATCCGCCAGTCCCAGCGCGGCTTCGAGATGGAACAGAACGTGTCCCTGGCGTTCGAGAACATCAACTCCCCGGAAACCAACGGCTACGGCGTGGACCACGTCAAGGTGGCCGAGGGCCTGGGCTGCAAGGCCATCCGGGTGGAAAACCCGGCAGACCTGCCGGCCGCGTTCGACAAGGCCAAGGCCCTGATGGGCGAGTTCAAGGTTCCCGTGGTGGTTGAAGTGATCCTGGAAAAGGTCACCAACATCTCCATGGGCGTTGAAATCAACGCCGTGAACGAGTTCGAGGACCTGGCCACCCGCGGCGAGGACGCCCCCACCGCGATCATCGCCCTGCTGGACTAGAACAGAAACTGAGAGGAGGTACCGGAATGCGCGTGGTCATCGCCCCGGACAAGTTCAAGGGCTCGCTGTCCGCCCCCGACGTCGCCAGCCGCCTGAGCGCGGGACTGCAGTCAGCTGTGGCGGACCTTGAGGCCACACTCATTCCGGTGGCCGACGGCGGCGAGGGCACCCTCGACGCCGCCGTCGGCTCCGGCTTCACCCGCCGTACCACCACCGTCACCGGCCCCACGGGCCAGCCGGTCCGGGCCGACTTCGCGGTCCGCGGCCGGGAAGCCGTGATCGAAATGGCCGCAGCTTCGGGTCTCGCACTGCTGTCCTCTGTCATCCAAGGCGGCGGTCCGGACTCCGGAACAGCCACCACCGCCACGAGCCTGGGCACCGGCGAACTCATCCGCGCTGCCCTGGACCTGGGCTGCCGGCAGATCATCCTCGGCGTCGGCGGGAGTGCCAATACCGACGGCGGCGCCGGGGTCCTGCAGGGCCTCGGGGCCGTGTTCCTGGACGCAGAGGGCAACGAACTCCCGGGCGGCGGGGCCGCCCTGGCCCGCCTGGACCGGATCGATTTCTCCGGCCTGGACGTCCGGCTGGAGGACGCCCGCTTCACCCTGGCATCCGACGTCGACAATCCCCTGCTCGGAGCCAGCGGAGCCGCCGCGATCTTCGGACCGCAGAAGGGCGCGACCCCGAGTGACGTCATCGCCCTCGACGCCGCCCTGGCGAACTTCGTCTCGGTCCTCGCCGGCGAGATCGGCATCCGCGCCGAGCGGGCCGCCGTCGCACCCGGCGCAGGAGCAGCCGGCGGCGTCGGCTACATTGCCATCGCGGCGCTGGCCGCGGCACGCAGGCCGGGCATCGACGTCGTACTCGAATTCACTGAACTGGAGCAGCGGCTGGCCGGCGCGGACCTGGTGATCACCGGCGAAGGCAGCCTGGACGAACAGAGCCTGCTCGGCAAGACGCCCATGGGTGTGGCCCGCGCGGCGGCGCGTGCCGGAATCCCTGTGATTGCCGTGTGCGGCCGCAGTACGCTGAGCCCGGAACAGCTCACGGAAGCCGGATTCACGGCGGTTCACGCCCTGACGGATTTTGAGTCCAATGTAGAGAAATGTATGGCCGAAGCAGGCCCCCTGCTTGAAGAATTAGGTAAGCACATCGGCGTGCACCTGCCTGCGAGTGCAGCGCGTACCGACACAAAGGAGAACGTCCATGTCTGAAGAAACCACCCCGGCGGCCGGCGCGTTTGACCTGGTCATCCGCGGCCAGCGCATCCTCACCACCGCAGGCATCACCGCCCGCGAAGTAGGCATCCGCGGCGGCGTGATCGTCGCCATCGAACCGTTCGGCAACGGCCTCACCGGCACCCAGGTCATTGACCTGGCCGACGACGAAACCCTCATCCCCGGCCTCGTGGACACGCACGTCCACGTCAACGAGCCCGGCCGCACCGAGTGGGAGGGCTTCGCCTCCGCCACCCGCGCAGCCGCAGCCGGCGGTGTCACCACCATCATCGACATGCCGCTGAACTCCATCCCGCCCACCACTACGGTGGAAGGCCTCAAGCTCAAGCGCGAGGTGGCCGAGGACCAGGCGTTTGTGGACGTCGGGTTCTGGGGCGGCGCCGTGCCGGGCAACAAGAAGGACCTCCGCGGCCTCCACGACGAGGGTGTGTTCGGCTTCAAGTGCTTCCTCCTGCACTCCGGTGTGGACGAGTTCCCGCACCTCGAAGCGGACGAGATGGAGGAGGACATGGCCGAGCTCAAGTCCTTCGATTCCCTCATGATCGTCCACGCCGAGGACTCCCACGCCATCGACCGCGCCCCGCACCCCGGCGGCGACCACTACGAAACGTTCCTGGCCTCCCGTCCGCGCGGCGCCGAGAACAAGGCAATTGCCGAGGTCATCGAGCGCGCCCGCTGGACCGGCGCCCGCGCCCACATCCTGCATCTCTCGTCCTCCGACGCACTGCCCATGATCGCGAGTGCAAAGCGCGACGGCGTCCACCTCACCGTGGAGACGTGCCCGCACTACCTCACCCTGATGGCCGAGGAAATCCCCGACGGCGCCACCGCCTACAAGTGCTGCCCGCCGATCCGTGAGGCGTCCAACCGCGAACTGCTCTGGAAGGGCCTGCAGGACGGCACCATCGACTGCATCGTCTCGGACCACTCCCCGTCCACCCTGGACCTGAAAGACCTGGAAAACGGCGACTTCGCCGTGGCCTGGGGCGGCGTCTCCTCGCTGCAGCTGGGGCTCTCCCTGATCTGGACCGAGGCCCGGCACCGCGGCATCACCCTGGAACAGGTGGTGTCCTGGATGGCTGAGAAGCCCGCCGCATTGGCCCGCCTGCACAACAAGGGCCAGCTCGCCCTCGGCTACGACGCGGACTTCTCCATCTTCGCGCCGGACGACGCATTCGTCGTCGACGTCACCAAGCTCAAGCACAAAAACCCCATCACGCCCTACGACGGCAAGGCGCTCTCCGGCGTCGTCCGCAAAACGTTCCTTCGCGGCAGCGAGATCGACGGCCGCACGCCCAGCGGCAAGCTGATCCGCCGCGGCGGCGTCTGAGGCGCAGCACGATGGCCGTCAACGTCCACGCCCCGTACCCGCGGCCGCGTTCCGGCTCCCGGCCGGGCGCCCATCCCGGCGCCTGGCCGGGCCTCCAGCCAGGGCTTCAGCCGCGCGGCCTGGCTGTGTGGCTCCAGCCTTGTGAAGGCCAGGACATCGACCCGGCGGTCTGGGCCGAGGCCGCCCAAGCGGTCCTGGCACGTGCACGCCGGCTTGCTCCGGAAGCCGGATTCCACCTATGGACCGCGGCCGGAACCGGAACGTCCGGCGTCGAGGATTCAGACGCTTCCGACGGCGGCACTGAAGTTCCCGGAACGGCTGTTTCTGGAACCGCAGCGTCCGACGCCGGAAACGGCACCGCCGCGCTCAACCCGCCAGTATCCCTGGCCGGCCGGCGCAGCATCGTGGCAGTGGATCTGGCCGCGGACACCGTCCTTCTGGACGGCGTCCCGGTCAGCTTCACCCTCATGGAATTCAGCCTCCTGCGGTACCTCGTGGAGAACCAGTCGCGGCCGATTAAGCGTGAAGAGCTGCAGCGCGTCCTCGAGTCCCTGGACTGCCACGGCGCGGCATTCCGCTCCATCGACGTGTATGTTGGCCGCGTCCGGCGCAAGCTGGGATCGGCCCGCCACGCCATTGCCACGGTGCGTGGTGGCGGCTACCAGTTCGTGCCCGGACCGGGCAGCACGGTCCGGGGACCCGCGGAATACTGCATCTAGGCAGCCCGTTGCACCCATAGATTGATCGCCGGCCACGGCGGTTGCCCACAAGTCAAGGATTCGAAACATGACCCAGAAACTCCTCACCGGAACCCAGGCCCCCGATTTCGCACTGCTCAACGCCGACGGCCAGAAGGTCTCCCTCTCCGATTACCACGGACGCAACGTCATTGTGTACTTCTACCCGGAAGCCGCCACCCCCGGCTGCACCACGGAGGCCTGCGACTTCCGCGACAACCTCGCCAGCCTGCAGTCCTCCGGCTACGAAGTCCTGGGCATCTCCCCGGACGCGCCGGAGAAGCTGGCAGCCTTCACCGGCGACTTCGCCCTGACGTTCCCGCTGCTCTCCGACGAAGACCACGCCGTGGCGCTGGCCTACGGCGCGTGGGGCGAAAAGCTCGTGAACGGCGAAGTGGTTGACGGATTGGTCCGTTCCACCGTGGTGCTCGACGCCGAGGGCAAGGTCACGCTCACCCAGTACCAGATCAAGGCCCAGGGCCACGTCGCAGCGCTCAAGGCAGAGCTCGGCCTCTAAGGATCGCCGTCGCTACACGCCCAGGCAGTAGTTCTTGACTCAGTGCCGGACCGGCCGCGGCTGCCGTGGATAAACCAGGGAGGACCAATGCCGCTTCCTCCAATAGGGGTCTGAAATAACCCCGAATGCGATTGGCGTGGCAATTCAAGGTCCGGTCTTCGTGTCGCAGGGAGTGGCGTGCATCACATGGGGGTTATGCCTTGGGTCGACCAAAGGTTGTATTTCGATGTAGGGAAGTATCACGCTGGGAGCCGGGCATGAGTGTCCCCGCAGATCCTGAAGTACGTGGATGGGGCGGCGGACCGGGTCAAGGGGTTCGGGGTGACGGCCAGCTGCGCGGGCTCCCGGTCGGGTTCGCCGGCTCGGCTTCATCCGGCAGCGGCTGGAGTTCCTCCGCCTCGTCAAGGCCTGGCCTTCCTCCGGCCGCCGACGCGGACCCCGGGGATTTCCTCCCGGCCTGTCGGCCGGAAGCCGCTGGTGCTGGTCGTCTCTGCTCAGCACCGGTTGTCCCGGCGGGAACACGTGAGCGTGGCGGAGCTGAGGGACGAAAGTTTCATCATGTACCCCGCCAGTTCGGGGTCCCCGCTGGTCCTGGGACTGGTGGGCGCCGGCGCCGTGGGCCTGCTCATCAACCAGGCCATCAAATCGTTCCAGTTCGATCAGATGCTGACCCACATCATCGTGGTGCTCGTCCCGATCGTGGTGGTTGACCAGGCATCGGCCCTGATCCGGCGGAAGCTGGCCTGACCTGCGCCCTCGGGTCAGAAACAGCGGACGACGGCGGGCCCTCCGCCGTCGTCCGCTTCTGTTGTGTGTTTGGTTGTGGCCTTTAGGCGTCCGCCCGCATGATGCCTTCCGGACCCGAGGGTGCCCAGATCGCGGCGATGACGTCGTCCCGAAGGAAATACTGCCGGCCTTCCAAGGGCGTGAGATTCCCACGGACTATGTAGTAGCCCCGGCCTTCGCCCGAACCGCCGGCGGCCGTGTCAAGAGCGTCGAGCATATCGCGGTCCAGCTGCTGGTCCGGGCCGCGTTCCTGAAGTGCTGCCAGTGCGTCCGGCGCGAGGGAACTGATGAGCCCTTGGATATTCGGCATTTCATGCACATCCTTACCGGCACCACTCGGGACATGGTTAATGGCTTCCCCCGAGGGCGTGCCCGGGGGTGCCTGCACCGGCCGCGCCCATCCCCCGATTGTAGGACCGGGCTGGAGATCAGGCCAGACCCCGTCGTATTGCGCCGGACCACCGATTCATGCAGACTGACTACAGATCCGCAGGAACAATTGCTTCCGCCGATCCAGCCCGCCGGATAATTCGGCCGGCCGCCGCCCCCATCAGAGAATGCCGGGCAACCCCTCTGGAACCACCGCTTTCCGTCTCCCCGGGCGCGCCCGGCCCCGGAAGCCTGTGCCCACCCAGAGTCCCGGGATCCCGCCGAGAAAGAGACTACCACCATGATCAAGCGCCACTCTGACCTCGTCCTGGCAATCACAGCCCACGATCCTGACACGGTCGAAAACGACCTCAACACCGCCGTGGAAATGGCCCGCGAACACGCCATGAGGGAAAGCCGCCACGGCATCCTGGTCACACAACACAGCTACACCAATTACACCGTGGCCGTCAGCCTCGACGTCCCCTATGGGCAGACACACGAAAGGCGCGATCTGCCCGCGTAGCAGTAACGCGAGCGGACGACGGCGGAACCTCCCGCCGTCGTCCGCTTTGCGTTTGGGGCCGCTCCCCACGGTGCCGACCAGCCGGCACCGGGCCGCGGTAGTTTGGTGGCATGACGGATACCTACCGGTATGACGTGGAGGTCCTGCATCTGCTGGTCTCGCCAGCGCACGCCTACTTCGGCCGCGCCCGCGAGGGTGCCGCGGACGTCCCCACCACGGATGCCGGGCGAGTGGAGTTCGTGGCGGGCAAGGGCATCGTCGGTGATCGGTTTTTCGGCAAGGCTGCGCACATGGACGCTGCGGTCACAGTGTTCGCCATCGAGTCCCTCGAGGCCATCGCCGCGGAGCTCGGAACGGCACCGCTTAACCCGCTCCTGACCCGGCGCAACATTGTCCTCCGAGGCGCCCACCTGGCGCCGTTGCTGGGATACGACTTCGTCCTGGAATCCCAGGGCGACCTGGTGCGGCTCACGGCCGGGCGGCCCGCCCACCCCTGCGCCTGGATGGATGAGATGCTCGCCCCTGGCGCGCACAAAGCAATGCGCGGGCGGGGCGGCGTGCGGTGCCGGGTAGTTTCCGACGGTGTCCTGCACCGCGGGCCGGCGGTGCTGGTCAGCCCGGTGCCGCTTGAGCCCGGGCGCGCCGGCGAGGCCACGCTGTTGCGGGCGTCTCGACTGCCTTAGTTAGACGTCGCCTTAGTTGAAGTGAGCCGCTGGCAGGTCAGACGTGCTGATCCACGAGCACCGGGTTGCCGTCCGGATCCACAACAATAAAGCTCCCCGGACCGGTGGTCGCCCCGTCCGCTTCGGAAACGAACTCCGCGCCCTGGGCCTTGAGTTCCCGCTGGAGGTCGCGCACATCGGTGAAGGAGTCCAGCGCTTCCGCGTTCTGGCTCCAGCCCGGGTTGAACGTCAGCATGTTCTTCTCAAACATCCCCTGGAAGAGGCCGATGACCGTCTCGCCGTTCTTGAGGATCAGCCAGTTCTGGGTGATATCGCCGCCGAAACTCGCGAAGCCCAGTTTCTCGTAGAACGCAGCTGACGCCGCGATGTCCTTGACGGTGAGGCTGATAGAAAAGGCGCCGAGCTGCATGGGTAACTCCACTCTCCGGGGGACGGGTGTTCCGATGATACCTGCGGCCATCACGCGGCCGCGGGACGGGTTCAGCGGCCGCGTGTATGAGGAAACGACGGCGGGAGGTCCCGCCGTCGTCCGCTTGCGTTTATCCCCGCTCGAGCCGCGCGGCCTTGGACGTCCAGTCCCGCCGGTGGAGCCGTTCTATGCCGTCGAGGAGGAGGTCCAGGGCGAACTCGAATTCAAACTGGTCATCGCAGCCACGGCCCACCACCGAGTCGTCGTGGTTGGCAGCCGTTGCCTCCTGGAGGACATTCGGGTAACGGACGGACATCTCCTGGAACATGGCCGCCTGGACTTCCGGTGCCATTTCAGCCTGCACTTCGCCGGACCGGCTGACTGTTGAGTCGAACAGCTCCTGCGTGAAACCCCACATCCGGCTGCCGATGGCGTGCATCACGTGGTGGGTGAGATCCACCGAAAAACCCCTGGCGAGGAACATACCAATGAACGAGTCCATGTAGCCCAGGACGGCGGGGGTCGTGTTGGTGCGGCTTTCCAGGACGGGCCGGGCCCACCCATGGCGCCGGAGTACGCGCCTCGCCGAGAGCACGCGCAGCCGCACGGCACTCTTCCAGTCAGCATCATCCGCGGGAGGATCAATCTCGCCAATAATGACCTCCACCATGCCGTCGAGGAGTTCTTCCTTGTTAGCTACGTGCTTGTAGAGCGACATGGGCACAACGTCGAGTTCCTGGGCGAGGCGGCGCATGCTGAGCGGGCCGATCCCCACCTCGTCAGCGAGGGAGACGGCCGCCCGCAGCACCCGATCCCGGTTGCCACAGCCGCTGCCGGAGCCTCCCTGTGAAGGCCGCCACGTACCGCCGGTTCGGCGGGCCGGACGTAGTCAGCGTCGAGGAGATCTCACAGCCGTCACCGCAGCCCGGAGAAGTGCTCATCAAGGTAATGGCCAGTACTCTCAGCGCCGCCCGACTACCGCGCCCGCAGCCGCAAGGTGCCCAAGGGACTGGAGGCATTGACGGCGCTGGCCCTCGGCGTTTTCCGCCCCCGGACACGGGTCCTCGGCATGGACGTTGCCGGTGTAATCGAGTCCGTCGGCCAGGACGTCACCGCCTTCCAGCCCGGCGACGAAGTTATTGCGATGCTCGGCGCCACATTCGGCGGGCATGCAGAGTACGTGTCGGTTCCGGCTGACGGGCCCATCGCAGCCAAACCCCGGAACATGAGCTTCGAGCAGGCTGTGACACTGATTTTCGGCGGACTGACCGCCAGGAATTTCCTGGGCCTGGCAGCCATCAAGCCCGGAGATGCCATCCTGATCAACGGCGCGTCGGGTGCGGTGGGAACGGCAGCCATACAGCTGGCCAAACACCTGGGCGCCCACGTCACCGCCGTGTGCAGCGGCGCGAACAGGGAGCTGGTCGAATCGCTCGGTGCGGACAACACCGTCGACTACACCACGCAGGATTTCACCGACGGGAACCAGAAGTACGACGTCGTCATGGACTGCGTCGGCAACGCTCCGTTCGACAGGGTGGAAGGGTCCATCAAACCGGGCGGAGCCCTCCTCCTGGTCATCGCCGACCTCAAAGGCCTGCTTCAGGCACGGGGCCAGAGCCGCCGAAGCGGGAAGCTGGTTACGGCCGGCAGCCTCAAGCTCAAGTACACCGCCGACGACGTCGCTTACCTCGTGGGCCTGGCGGAGGAAGGCAAGTATCAGGCAGTCATCGACCGGACCTACAACCTCACCGACGTCGTCGAGGCCCATCGCTTCGTGGACACCGGACGCAAGCGGGGCAACGTGGTCCTGCGCGTCCACCAGTTCCAAGGACATGGTCGAGCCTGCCCCGGTGGTTGAGTCTGTCGAAACCCAGCCGGCTATCGGTTGGACGCGAAGACGTACTTGAAGTCATCGGCGCGGTGGATGGCCCGGCGCCATCCGCCGGGGCGGCCGTCACGGGTGAGCAGGAGCGTCTCAACTACGAGGATCGGCTCCCCCTCGCTCAGGTCCAGGGCGCCGGCGTCGTTCCCTTTTGCCCCGGATGCCACACGTGGTGCTCCGAGCGGGTGAGGTCGATGCCGTACCTTCGTTCGAGGAGCTCGAACGCGGAGCCCGACTCTTCAAGCTCATGGCTTGTCGGTTCGAAATCCGGCGGGCTGCACAGGAAAACCCGTGAGCTGAAGAGTTTTTCGTCCTTCACTGCGATGACGCGGGTGAAGGTGAGAACCTCTTCCGAAGCGCTCAGGCCCAGGCTCTTATCTCTCCGACCTGCTAGAAGTCCTTGGACCCCGGAGGCGAACATTTCAGGATTCATGACGCCCAAGTTTGTCTCGATTCAAAGGCGGCTCCACTCGGGTGCGCAGCAAGCGACTGCCCACCGGTTGAAACTTAGTTTCTATTGACGTGATACTGAGGTTCACGGTATAACTGTGTTGTGATTCCTGACACTGTCGTAGAAACTGGCCCGCCCGCGGGCGCTGGCGGAGATGCCTGCACTACTCCCAAGAAATCGGCCGGCGCGTATGCCACGGCGCTGCTGGACACGGAGCGGCAGCGGCCGGTGGGCGCTCCTGGCGCAGCACCGCGCCCCGTCCGCAGCGTTGGAGTGGTCGGGGCCGGGCTGATGGCCAGCCAACTCGCCATGGTCTTTGCCCGGCAGCTTGGCGTTCCCGTCCTGATCACGGACCTGTCCCAGGCAAAGGTGGATGGCGCACTGGCCTGGATCACCGCACACCTCGAGAAGCTGGTGAGCCGTGGGGAACTCAACGAGACAGCAGCGCGGGAGCTTGGCATTCTCATCCGCGGAACGGTGGACAAGCGTGAGTACGCGAACTGCGACGTGGTCATCGAAGCAGTCTTCGAGGAGCTGAACGTCAAACGCGCCGTCTTCGCGGAGCTCGAGCCGTTGTTGCGCGCTGATGCGCTGCTGCTGACAAATACTTCGTCCCTGTCGGTGACGGCGATGGGGCAGGGCCTGGCCCATCCGGAACGCGTGGTGGGACTGCATTTCTTCAATCCGGTGGCTGTGCTGCCGCTCGTGGAAATCATCAGGACCGGGAACAGCGACGACGTCAGCCTCGCCACCGCTTGTTCGCTCGCCCGGCTGCTGGGCAAGACTGCGGTCCTGGTTGCGGACACGCCGGGCTTTGTAGTGAACCGCATCCTGACCCGGCTGTTCTGCGAGCTGCTGCAGCTCATTGATAACGGCGCGGATATTGAACTGGCCGACCATGCCCTCGACCCGCTGGGGCTGCCCATGACTCCGTTGACCCTGCTGGGTTTCATCGGGCCCGAGGTCCAGCTGCACATCTGCGAGACCATGCACGCCGCCTACCCTGACCGTTTTTATGTCAGCCCAAGCCTGGCCGCCATTGCGGATGCCCGGCTGCGCGGCTACCTGGACAAGTCCGGCACAGTGCTTCCCGAGGCGGCCGGTTTGCTGCCGGCTGCCGACGTCGACAGTGACAGCGATGCCATCAAGATACGGATCCTTGATGCCCTGGCAGAGGAGGTGGGCCTGATGCTGGCCGAAAAGGTGGTGTCCGGTCCGGCGGACATCGACCTGTGCATGCTCCTCGGCGCCAATTTCCCGCGCCATCTGGGGGGCCTGACACCGCTGCTTGACCAAAGCGGCGCCTCCCGGCGCGTCTGGGGAAGGAACTTCCATCCCGGCTCCGGATTCGCCGACTAGCTTGGCGCGTTACCGGCCCGAACAACCTCCGCTATGATCCACGCCGTTCTTCACCAACTCCCCCATAAGGATGCATGAACATGCCCGACTATGACGTCGCTGAACCACTGGACACGGACTACTACGCCGTCTTCGCGAACATTCCCACACCCGACCGCGAAGCATGGAGGCGTGCCCGGACCTTCACCGGAGAGGCCTTGCCGCAGATGAACGACTACTGGGAACGCGCCGAGTTCCCGGCCCACCTGGCCAAGCGCATGGGCGATCTGAACCTGCTGGCCGATGGGATCGAGGTCCAGGGCCTGGAGCCGATGTCGCCCCTGGCCGCCGGCCTGGTCAACATGGAGGTCTCCCGCGGGGACGGTTCGCTGGGTACCGTGATCGCAGTCCAGGGCGGCCTGGCGCTGCGTTCGATTGCCCTTTTCGGCTCCGAAGCCCAGCGCCAGGCCTGGCTGGGTCCGCTGGCCCGCGGCCAAAAGCTCGGCGCCTTCGCCCTGACGGAACCCGACCACGGCTCGGATTCCGTGGCACTGGAAACAACCGCCACGCTCGACGGGGAGGACTACGTCCTCAACGGCGAGAAGAAGTGGATCGGCAACGGCTCCGTCGGAGATATCACCGTGGTCTGGGCACGCGATGACGCCGGCAACGTCCGCGGTTTCCTGGTGGAACAGGACCGGGAGGGCTACGACGCCGAGACCATCACCGGAAAGGCCTCGCTGCGCGCGATCCACCAGGCCCGGATCAAGCTCAACAACGTCCGCATTCCCAAGGCCAATCTGCTCCCCGGAACGCGCACTTTCAAGGACGCTTCCGAGGTCCTGGTTGCCACGCGCCTGGGCGTGGCCTGGTCCGCCCTCGGCCACGCCACCGCCGTCTACGAAGCCGCGCTGAACTACGCCAAGCAACGGACACAGTTCGGCAAGCCACTGGCCAAGTTCCAGCTGGTCCAGGACCGGCTGGCCTACATGCTCTCCGAACTGACCAGCATGCAGCTGCATTGCTTCCACCTGGCGGCCCTTGATACGGCCGGCCAGATGCGCCCCACCCAGGCCTCGATGGCGAAATACCACAACACGCGCAAGGCCCGCGAGCTGGCCTCCATTGCCCGTGACATGCTCGGCGGCAATGGCATCCTGCTGGAAAACCACGTGATCCGGCACCTGCTGGACATCGAATCCATCCACACCTATGAAGGCACGCAAAGCATTCAGACCCTATTGATAGGCCGCGATGTCACCGGACAAAGCGCCTTCGCCTAAGGATTCGCCATGACCACAATTGAGCTCCCCAATGAAACCCCGCTAAGCCCTCTGCGGTTCCTGCAACGCTCCGCTGAGGTATTCGGGCAAAAGACGGCAATCATCCACGGTGAGCGCTCCTACACCTACCGGGACTTCGCTGCCGAAGCCCAGCGGCTTGCCAAGGTGATCAAGAGCAGGATCCAGCCCGGGGATCGGGTCGCGTTCCTGTGCCCCAACGTGCCGGAACTGCTGATTGCCCACTATGCCGTCCCCCTCGCCGGGGGCGTCCTGGTGGCCCTGAACTCGCGGATGACCGCCCGGGAGCTTCAGTACATCCTGGAGCATTCCGAAGCCAGGCTGCTGTTTGCCGATTCCGAGCTCCTGGGCACCGTGGCCGGACTCGACCTGGAGCTGACGCAGCTGGCCGAGGTCGTCGAAGTGCCGGACAGCACCATCAGCTATCCGGAGGTCCCGGCGGGCGTGGCCACGACGCAGTATGTAGACTTCCTCGCCGCACCGGGATGTGGGGACACGGATCTTCCGTGGGGTGTCCAGGACGAACGCACCCCCATCACCCTCAACTACACCTCCGGCACCACCGGCAAGCCCAAGGGCGTGCTGTACTCACACCGCGGGGCGTACCTGAACTCGCTCGGGGAAACCATCCACAATCAGTTCACCGGCGCCACGCGCTACCTCTGGACGCTTCCGATGTTCCACTGCAACGGCTGGTGCACCACCTGGGCCGTGACGGCGGTGGCGGGCGTCCACGTCTGCCTGCGCGCTGTGCGCGCGGACACGGTCTGGGACGCCATCGACACTCTCGGCGTCACCAACCTCTGCGGCGCCCCCACGGTGTGCAGCATCATTGCCGACGCACCCCAGGCCCACGAGCTGAAGGCCCCGCTGCGGATCACGACGGCGGGCGCGCCGCCGTCGCCCGCCATCATCACCTCACTGGAGTCCATCGGGATCAGCGTGGTCCACGTCTACGGCCTGACCGAGGTTTACGGGCCCTACACCATCTGCGAGTACCAGGCCGAGTGGGATGATCTTTCCACCCAGGACAGGGCCGTCAAGATCTCCCGCCAGGGGGTGGGGATGCTGCAGGCCGAGACGGCACGCATCGTGGACCTGGACATGAACGATGTCCCGGCCGACGGCGCGACCCTGGGCGAGATCGTGCTGCGCGGCAACAACGTGATGCTCGGCTACTTCAAGGATCCAGAGGCCACGGCCGATGCCTTCCGCGGCGGCTGGTTCCACACCGGGGACCTCGGCGTCATGCATCCGGACGGTTATATCCAGCTCAAGGACCGGGCCAAGGACATCATCATCTCCGGCGGCGAAAACATCTCCACCATTGAGGTCGAGCAAGCCATCATCAGCCACCCCGCGGTACTGAATGTCGCCGTGATCGGCGTCCCGAACGAAAAATGGGGCGAACGGCCGGTTGCCTTTGTCATCCGCAGCAGCACCAGCTCAGTCACGGCCGAGGAGATCCGCTTGCACGTCAAGGGCCTGCTCTCAGGATTTAAGGTTCCGGACCGGATCCTCTTCCCCGACGAACTCCCGCACAACTCCACCGGCAAGGTCCTGAAGTCGCGGCTACGCGCCCTGGACCTCAGCGCCCCAGCCCTCAGCAAGGAACCCACCAAATGAGTAGCCAGGACATAGTTGTTGTGGGCGCGGCCCGCACCCCTCAGGGAAAACTGATGGGGCAGCTGGCTTCAAGGAGCGCTGTGCAGCTTGGCGCCGCGGCCATCGCCGCGGCCCTGGAGCGCTCCGGGATCGGGCCAGCGGCCGTCGACGCGGTCATCGTGGGCCAGGTCCTGACGGCCGGCGCGGGCCAGAACCCCGCGCGCCAAAGCGCCGTCGCGGCAGGAATACCGCTCAGCGCCCCCGCCGTCACCGTGAACAAGGTCTGCCTCTCCGGGCTGAGTGCCATCATCCAGGGCGTCAGGCTGCTCAAATTGGGCGAGGCGGACGTAGTGGTCGCCGGCGGCCAGGAATCCATGAGCCAGGCACCGCACCTGCTCACCGGCTCGCGCGCCGGTTACCTCTACGGCGGCATCACGGCCGTGGATTCGGCCGGCCATGATGGGCTCACGGATGCCTTTGACCACGAGCTCATGGGGATTGCCACGGACCGCGCCAACGCGGAGCTTCAGCTCTCCCGCGAAGCGCAGGACAATATCGCGGCGCTGTCCCACCAGCGGGCGGCCGCGGCCCGGGCCGAGGGAAGATTCAGCGCCGAAATTGCCCCTGTTTCGGTGCCGCAGAAGCGCGGCGCGTCCGTGCTGGTAAGCGATGACGAGGGCGTCCGTCCGCAATCCACGCAGGAGGTGCTGGCCGGGCTGAAACCGGCCTTCACCGCGGCGGGAACAGTCACGGCCGGAAATGCTTCGCCGCTGAGCGACGGCGCCGCCGCCGTCGTGCTGGTGACCCGCGGATACGCCGATGCCCACGGGCTCGAGGTGCTGGCCGTCGTCGGGCCCGCCGGGCAGATCGCCGGGCCGGACACAACGCTCCCGGACAAGCCGGCACAGGCAATCACGGCGGCCCTGGCCCGCGCCGGCTGGACGGCCGGGGACCTTGACTTCGTGGAGATCAACGAGGCCTTCGCCTCGGTGGTGGCGCACTCCGCAGCGACCCTGGGGCTCGGTTTGGACAAGGTGAACGTCAACGGCGGGGCCATCGCCATTGGACATCCGATCGGCGCCTCCGGAGCGCGGCTGGTCGTCTCGGCCGTCCATGAGCTGATGCGGCGCGGCAGCGGCAAATCCGCCGTCGCGCTCTGTGGCGGCGGCGGACAGGGTGACGCGCTGCTACTGTACCGGGATGGCATCAGTGGCTAATTTCCGTTCCGGCGTGGCCGAGGCCGCGCTGGATCTGTTCACCGACAATGGCTACGACCCGACCAGCGTGGACGACATCGCCCTCGCTGCCGGAATCTCCCGCAGCACCTTCTTCCGTCAGTTCCGCGCCAAGGAAGACGTGATCTTTGCGGACCACGAAGCCCTGCTCGCTGAGCTGACGGTCTACCTGGCAGCGAGCCATCCCGATCCGTGGGAGGCTGTGTGCCAGGCCGCGGAGCTGGTCTTCGTGAAATTTTCCGAACACCGGAAACTGGCCCAGAAGCGCTACCACGTCGTGCAGGCGGTGCCCGCGCTCCGGGACCGGGAAACGATCATGGTCTCCCGCTATGAACGGCTTTTCTCGGACTATCTCCGCCGCGCTCTGCCAGGCATATCAACGCTGGATGCCATCCGGTTCGCCGCCGCAGTCACATCAACTCATAACTATGTGCTGCGCGAAATGATGCTGGATTCCCCCCGTGGCTCCCTCCAGAATCTGGAACACGAACTCCAGGCGGTGCGCCGCATCTTCGGGGTGCTGCCACCGGGGGACCCGGCATCCAAGCCAGCCGAGGATGACCTGGTAGTGGCCGTCTTTTCCCGCTCGACACCCACCGCAGAGATCGCGCGCCGCATCCAAAGCGAACTCGACGGACGCTCCGCCTAACCGAGACCCGCGCCCCGCCACCGTTCCGGAAAAGCGGCTGACATCAACCGGCTGTGTCCTCCGACCTGGGGAAGGACCCTATGATTGGCCGTGACAACGACGTGTACCGACCGAGTGATCGCGACCTGCTGAAGCGAGCGATCCGGGAGACCGCTGCCCGGACCGGCACCGGTGTGTTCTTCGCAGGCCTCGTGAACCGCACCGAGCTCACCATCACAGAGTTCTTCGGCACCATGACACACGGCCTGAAGAACCTCAGCGTGCAGCCCGGCGAGGGAGTCGGGGGCAGGGCCCTCTCCCAGGCGCGCCCCATCGGGGTCGCCGATTACCTAGACTCCGACCGCATCACTCATCATCATGACGAAGCCGTGCGCATCGAGGGACTACGGACGATGGTCGCGCTCCCGATCCTCGTGGGCGGCCATGCCCGGTGCATCCTCTATGCGGCGACGCGCGAGCGCACGTCGATCGGCGAGTGGGTGGTCAACGAACTTAGCGCCGGCGCCTCGAGGATCTCGCGGGAGCTGACGATTCGCGACGAGGTCGACCATCGGGTCTCGATTCTCCGGGTCGTCGACAGCGTGGCCGCGGAGCCACCGGACCGTGACCTCGTCGAGGCCGTCCGGCTTGCGCATGCCGAACTGCTCTCCGTGGCACGCATCACGGATGATCCCGAGCTTGCCCGGCGCATCCTCGCCGTGACGGCACGGCTCGAGGGATCCGGCGGCGCGCCGGCCGGTTCACCGCGCTTCACGCGGCGGGAGACGGATGTGCTCGCCCAGGTGGCGCTCGGCTGTTCCTATGCCGAAGCCGGAAAACGGCTGTCGCTCAAGGCGGTCACGGTGAAGAGCTACATGCAGTCGATCATGGCGAAGCTGGATGTGCACAGCCGTACGGAGGCCGTCGTGGTCGCGCGCAGGCTCCGCCTCTTGCCCTGACCCGCCGCGCGCGAAAGCACCTCCATCGGGAGGTAGTGGCGAACGCTCCACGCTGACACGATGACATCTTCGCGTCGACACAATATCGTCTCGAGGACCGATGTCAAAGGAGATATCGCATGATCGAAAGCACCGCAACAATCGCGGCCCGGACGGGCCCGCGCCGCACCTCGATGGCCCGGATCGCCGTCGCCAGCTCGATGGGCAGCATCATCGAGTTTTATGACTTCCTCATCTACGGCACTGCAGCGGCCCTCGTCTTCCCTCAGGTGTTCTTCCCGGCGCTCGGCCCGGCCGCCGGTACCCTCGCCGCCTTCGGGACCTTCGCCGTCGCCTTCGTCTCGCGCCCCCTCGGGGCCGTCCTGTTCGGCCACTTCGGGGACAGGCTGGGGCGCAAGAAGACGCTCGTCAGCACGCTGCTGATCATGGGCGCCGCCACGGTCACGATAGGGCTGCTTCCCGACGCCAGTGTGATCGGCGTTGCCGCACCAATCATCCTCGTTGTTCTCCGTTTCCTTCAAGGATTCGCCGTCGGCGGCGAATGGGCCGGAGCGGCGCTCCTCGCCGCTGAGTACGCCCCGCCCAAGCGCCGGGGCCTCTTCGCGGCCTTCCCGCAGCTGGGCCCCTCGCTCGGCTTCGCCCTCGCAAGCGCGACCTTCCTGATCATCAACCTGACGCTGGGCGACAAGTCGGAGGCCTTCCTAACTTTCGGCTGGCGCATTCCGTTCATCGCCAGCGCTGCACTTGTCATCATCGGTCTCTACATCCGCCTCAAGATCGAAGAGACCCCGGTCTTCAAGGCGGACCGCGAGGCGGGCGTCGTCTCTATGGCTCCGCGCAAGCTGCCGGTGTGGGAGTCGGTGCGCAACCAACCGCGCCAGATCCTCCTGGGCGGGGCCTCCACCATGATGCTCTTCGCCTTCTTCTACATCGGCACGGCCTTCCTCAGCAGCTACGGCACCAACCCCGCGGGCCTGGGCCATAGCCGGCCAACCATCCTCTTTCTTGGAATTGTCGGCGCAATGTTCTTTGCAGCCGGCACTTTGGTGAGCGCCGTCCTTTCGGATCGGATCGGCCGCCGAATTGTGATCGTCACTTCCTGCATCGTGGCGATCCCCTGGGCGCTCCTGCTCTTTCCGATCCTTGACATCGGCACGACCTGGTCATTCGCAATCGGACTGTCGGGCACGCTTCTCATCGTCGCCGGAGTCTACGGTCCTGTCGGTGCGTTCCTGCCGGAGCTCTTCGCCACCCGCTACCGTTACACAGGCGCCGGAATGGCCTACAACCTCGGAGCGCTGGTGGGCGGTGGCATCACCCCGCTGGTAGCGGCGTCGCTTGGTGCCAGTCTGGGGAGTTACTCCATCGGCTTGCTTCTCGCTGGAGTAAGCCTGGTGAGCCTGCTCGCCACCTTCGGCCTCCCTGAAACCCGAGGCATCGATCTCGATGCCGTGTCCGGAACCACAGCCGTGCGGTGACCAGCCGGTCACCCGGATCGACGTTGACGAACGCCTCGTCAACGTCACAGTTCGAAGTCCTCACATTCGGCGCCCCGGACGGGTCCCTCGTAGCCGAGGGTCAGTTGGCGGACGGCTCTGCTCCTTGCCTGTTCAGGATCGTGCCTGAGGAAGCAGTCGGCGCCGGGGTCGGTGTGGATCTCGCCGTTGGCGGGCATGTTCCATGTTTGATTTCACTCAAACAGTGAAGATGATGGCGGGCTTCCGGTGGGGGTCAAACCTGCAATCAAACCGACGCATCCCCTGTGATGTTGTCCGGTGAAGGACTCGTCGGCTCCCACCGGAGCCTTCCCGTATGGTCTGGAAGACCGACCGGGCGGGGACGTGACTTCGTGGGACCCTGCCTGAGGTGTACTACTGATGTGAGACTCCTCTGAACGACGGTCTGCTCGGTGGTCGGTGGTTGAGCTTGTCGAAACCAGGTCTCGATGACAAGCTCAACCACCAGAGACTATCGGTTGGACGCGAAGACGTACTTGAAGTCATCGGCGCGGTGGATGGCCCGGCGCCATCCGCCCGGGCGGCCGTCACGGGTGAGCAGGAGAGTCTCAACTACGAGGATCGGCTCCCCCTCGCTCAGATCCAGGGCGCCGGCGTCGTCCCCTTTTGCCCCGGATGCCACACGTGGTGCTCCGAGCGGGTGAGGTCGATGCCGCACCTTCGTTCGAGGAGCTCGAACGCGGAGCCCGAGTCCTCAAGCTCATGGCTTGTGGGCTCGAAATCCGGCGGGCTGCACAGGAAAACCCGTGAGCTGACCAGTTTTTCGTCCTTCACTGCGATGACGCGGCTACAGGTGAGAACCTTTCCCGAAGCGCTCAGCCCAGGCTCTTACGCACTTCGGCGGGCGGAACCACACGGTTTACCCCGTGCACTGTGGCGTCGGGCGACAGCCCCTGCTCGCGCAGGTAACCCATGAGGCCGCCGAGCTGCAGGGTCGCGGGCCGTTGCATGTCCAGGCCCTGCACGGGGAAGGTTCCCTAGGCCCGTTCCCGGTACACGTAGCCCTCGTCGACGAGCTCCTTAAGCGCCTGGCGCACGGGAGCACAGCTGACGTGGACGCGCGTGATGAGCGCTTCGTCAGTCATTGCGAGGCCGTCCGTACCCGCCCCGGCGCGCATTTCGTCGATCAGGATCTGTTTGATCTGGCGGTACAGGGGGACCCTGATGCCCGATCGAGAGTCGCAGAAGTCATAAGCATCCACTTATGCCGTTCTTTATAACAAAGCCCCGGAACGCCGCCGGTCGCCGCGACGGGCGGCGACGTTCCGCCGTCGCGCGGCACGTGGAAGAATTCCGGTATGACTATCGATAATGATGCTGCCAACACTCCGGCGCTAACGGACTCACACGGCACAGACGCCTCGATCGAAGCCAGCCGTGCATGGGACCACATCGGGGCCATCATTGTCGATGCCACACTGCAGCGCCGGCAGAACTACAACGAAACCGTCAAGCCGCGCGTTGTTGCCCTGGTTGAAGCATGGCCCGATGCCGCCACAACCAGTGGATTCCGGCGGCACCTCGATACGGGGAAGCTCTCGGAAGTCATCGACTGGCCGTCGCCGGGCCGGCTGGCCCAGATAGAGGACATCACGCGCGTGTTCGAGCGTGAGGGCATCGAAACGGTAACGGAACTCCGCGGCACGCTCGGGGACCACGCCAAGGGTGCCGCTCTTCGGGAAGCCCTTGCCCTCGTGCGGCATGTCAGTCCCAAAACGCTGGACTACATTGGCGTCCTGAGCGGGATCTCAACGCCTCAACCCGGGTAGACGCCGCCTGCTCACCCCGGCGAGCTGAACTCCACAGGCTTGCTAACGCGAGGAACACCTTGGTTGGCAAGCGGTTGGCTCGGGTCCATTGAGTTCTGACGTTCCTGCGCTACGGTAAGCAGCACCATCGGTTTTTCAAGGGGGAAAAATGGAGTTTGCAGAAAAGCTCTCGGCTTTGGCAGCAAAGGTGCGCCAGCAGCGAGGAGTAATCCAGACCGAAGAGGCAACAAAAAATGCGTTTGTGATGCCCTTCATTTCAACAATTCTTGGCTACGACGTCTTCAATCCAATGGAGGTCGTGCCCGAATTCATCGCGGATGTCGGCCTGAAAAAGGGCGAGAAGATCGACTACGCAATCGTCAAGGATGGCGAAGTCCAGATCCTCATCGAGTGCAAGAAGTCCACGGAGCCAGTGAAAATCGAGCACGCGTCGCAGCTCTTCCGCTACTTCGCCGTGACGAACGCGCGCATCGCGATCCTCACCAATGGCGAGGTGTACCAGTTCTTCACGGACCTCGATGCTCCGAACCGGATGGACGCGAAACCCTTCCTGGTCCTGGACCTCACCGACATCGACGAGTCCCTGATCCCTGAGCTGCAGAAGCTGTCCAAGGACGTCTTTGACCTCGACTCGATCATCAACGCCGCCGGTGAACTGAAGTACATCGGCGAGTTGAAACGGACCCTGGCAGCGCAGTTCAAGGAACCGGAGGACGAATGGATCAAATTCCTCACTGGCCGCGTCTATCCCGGCCCGTACACGCAGAAAGTGCGTGAACAGTTCACGGCCCTGGTGACCAAAGCGTCCAAGCAGTTCCTCAACGACCAGGTGAACGAGCGGCTGAAGAAAGCCCTCGGCGCCCCCGGTTTCCCGCAGACTGACGACGCGGCCGCAAGTGTCACGAGCGCACCCGTGGCCGAAGCCGACCTTGCCGAAGCTGACGCCCTGGAGACGACACTCGAGGAGATCGAGGGCTACCAGATCGTCCGCGCCATCGTCTGCAGCGAGGTCAAGCCCGCCCGCGTAGTCCAGCGCGATGCCAAGTCCTACTTCGCCGTGCTGCTGGACGATAACAACCGCAAACCGATCGCGCGCCTGCATTTCAACCGGACGCAGAAATACATCGGGATCTTCGACGACAACAAGGAAGAAACCCGCGTCCCTATTGCCTCCCTCGAGGAGATCTACCAGCACACCGAAGCTCTTCGCGCCAGCGTGAAGAGCTACCTGAGCGCGTCGCCCTCAATCAACTAAGGGACAACGCGACGCTTCGCTAAACAGGAGAAGCGGACGACGGCGGGACCTCCCGCCGTCGTCCGCTTGCGTTTGGTGCCGCTCGTCTACGCCGCGGCGGAAGCGGGAACCTTCAGTGGCTCGACCTTGCCCAGGACGAACAGGTAGTTCGCTGCACCGGCCAGCGAAACCAATCCGATGACCGCGAGCGGCGCCACGTAGGATCCTGTCTGGTCCACCAGGACACCGATCAGGACCGGCGTGAAGATGCCTGCCAGGTTGGAGGCGAAGTTCTGGAGCCCGCCAATGGATCCCACGTGGCGGGAGCTCGGGGCAACGTCCGCAGGGAGTGACCAGATGCCGGTAGCGGCTACGGTGAGGCTGGAGTAAGCCACCGACAGGAGGGCAAGTGCCATCCATGCCTCCGGTGCAAGTGCGGCGAACATGATGACCGAGCCGCCGATCAGGCCGCCGGAGATGGCGGTCTTGCGGACCCGCGTTACAGAGACGCCGCGCTGGACGGCCCTGTCGGCAACGTAGCCGGCCAGCCAGCCGAAGGCCACCGCGCAGATGCCCGGGATGGCACCGAAGAGGCCGAGTTTGAGCAGGTCGAAGCCGCGTTCCTTCACGAGGTAGCTCGGGAAGAAGGTGATGAAGAAATAGATGGCGCTGTTCAGGCAGAAGAAGCCGAACATCATGCTGAGGATGGTGCGGTACTTGAAGAGTGAGCGCCAGGGAAGCTTCGCTGCGTCGGCGTCGTCGTTCGCTGCGCTCCGGGCACCGCCTTCCCGGATGTAGGCCCGCTCCTCGTCATTGGCCGTGGGGTGATCCTCGGGGCTGCGGTACATCTTCCACCACACGACAGCCCAGATAAGGCCGGCCACGCCGATGATGATGAAGACCGCGTGCCAGGACGTGAAGGCGACGATCAACGTGACGATCGGCAGCGCGATGACCGCACCCACACGGGAGCCTGAATCCCAGATGCTGGTGGCAAAGGCCCGTTCGCGGACCGGGAACCAGGTGGCCACCACTTTGGCGGCGGTGCTGGGGGCCGGGCTTTCACCGACACCGAGCAGGAACCGCGTGGCGAACAGCGACCAGAAATTCTGCGCGAAGGCAGTGAGCATCGTGAAGACGGACCACCAAACGGCCGCCAGGGTGAAGGATTTTCGGGGCCCAACCTTGTCGACGTACCACCCGGCAGCCAGCTGGCAGAAGTCATACGCCCAAAAGAAGGCGGCGAAGATGAGACCCTGCTGGGTGGCCGAGAGCTCAAAATCCTTACCCATGAACGGCAGGGCCACGCTGAGGCTGGAGCGGTCAAGGTAGTTAATGCTGAGCCCCACGAAAGCGAGCCAGATGATGACCCAGCGCTTGCGGGTCATGGTGCGGGGAGCCTTGGAGGGAAGATCGGGGGAAGAATTGGGGGCGAGCCTGCTGCCTAGGACAGTCATACCGTCTCCTTTGACGTAAAGGTGGCTTTCGGGTGCCTGGACACCGGGGGAAGACGCCGAGATTTACGGCGTAAAATCATGTAGGAATCGGAATAATCATATAGTTAATGTGATCCAGAGCAACTTTTGGCAGAAAACGCCCCGCCCCGGCCGCTCCCACCCGTGCAATATGATTCCCACAGCGACTCCACCAACCAGCACAAAGAGGTAACCGCGTGCCCACACGTCAATCATCCGATGCATCCAAAGGCAAGGCAGCCGTCAGTGACGTCTACGCCGCCATGCGGGCCTCCATCCTCAAAGGCGAAATTGCACCCGGCGCACGGATCAATATTGATGCGGTCTCCCGCAGCCTAGGCGTCTCACAGACGCCGGTCCGCGAAGTTCTGCAACGGCTGGAGGGTGACAACCTGGTGGTCTACAGTCCCGGCCGAGGATACAGCACCACGCCGCTGCTGGACCTGCCCGCGCTGCGATCGCTCTTTGAGTTCCGGCTGCTGGTGGAACCGTGGGCCGCCCGGTCCGCGGCCGTGGACCGCCTCGCCAACCCCGCCGAGGCCCTGGAGAAGGAACTGTCGGCCATCCGCACTTCCATGAAGACCACCAGCGGCGACGCCCGGCAGGACCTAGTGGCCCATGACACCCGCTTCCACGACACCATCCTGCTGGCAGCGGGGAACACGGTGGTCCAGCACGCCTTCGCCCAGACCCACTGTCACCTGCACACCTTCCGCCTCTACCCGGCGGACATCGACGGCGCCATCACCATCGCCGAGCACGCCACCGTGCGGGAGGCCATCGCCGCCTGCCTGCCCGACCGCGCCGAGGAGGCGATGGCCGAGCACATCAGGAATTCCTTCGCCCGGTTCGCCAAGGCCTTCGAAGGCAAGGCCGACCTCTCCCCACTGGAGAGCGATGGACCCCCAAGAAGGCATATCGTCAACTGAAATCGAAGCTCCGGCCTGCTGGCCGGGGCTTCTTTTTTCACCGGCACTTGATCTGCATCACCGTTCCTATATGATTATGAGAATTCATATAGGAATCGTGTCCACGAATTGAATTGACCAGAGAGAGAAGAAACCCATGACCTCCATCATTTCCATCCACACCCAAGACGTGCGGTTCCCCACGTCCCTGGAGCTCGACGGTTCCGACGCGGTCAACGTTGACCCGGACTACTCCGCTGCATACGTCGTCATCCGCACCGACGCGGGCGACGAAGGCCACGGCTTTGTTTTCACCTGCGGACGCGGCAACGAAATCCTCACCCACGCCATTGACGCGTACGCCGGCCTGCTCCTGGGCCGGGACATCGATGAACTGATCTACGACCTCGGTGGCGCGTCGAAGCGGCTCATCCACGATTCCCAGCTGCGCTGGCTCGGCCCGGAGAAGGGCGTCACGCAGATGGCGGCCGGGGCCCTCGTCAGCGCAATCTGGGACATCCGCGCCAGGCGCGAGAACAAGCCCCTGTGGCTCCTGCTCAGCGAGATGCCCGCCGAAGAAATCGTCGACGTCGTTGATTTCACACACATCCGGGACGCGCTGAACCCCCAGCAGGCGCTGGACATCCTGCGGGCCGGCGAAGAGGGAAAAGCCGCCCGGATCGCCGCCCTGAAGGTGGACGGCTACCCCGCCTACACCACCTCGCCGGGCTGGCTGGGCTACAGCGACGAGAAGCTCGTCCGGCTGAGCAGGGAAGCCGCCGCGGACGGCTTCTCCATGATCAAGCTGAAGGTGGGCGGCGACATCAATGACGACCGCCGCCGCATGGCCCTGGCCCGCCAGGCCGTGGGTGACCTCCCGATCGCCATCGACGCCAACCAGCGGTGGGAAGTGTCCGAGGCCATCGAGTGGGTCAACCAGCTCTCCGAGTTCAACCCGTACTGGATCGAAGAACCCACCAGCACGGACGACATCCTGGGCCACGCGGAGATCCGGAAGGGCGTTGCCCCTGTCCGTGTCGCCACCGGCGAGGCCGTCGCCAGCCGCATCGTGTTCAAGCAGCTGCTGCAGGCCGGTTCCATCGACGTTCTCCAGCTGGATTCCACCCGCGTGGGCGGCGTGAACGAGAACATCGCCAACCTCCTGCTCGCGGCCCGCTTCAACGTACCGGTTTGCCCGCACGCCGGCGGCGTGGGGCTGTGCGAACTCGTCCAGCACTTCTCCTTCTTCGACTACGCGGCCATCACCGGCAGCCAGGACGGCCGGATGATCGAGTACGTTGACCACCTGCACGAGCACTTCGCCGAGCCGGTCCGCATCGTCAACGGCCGCTATGCCGCCCCGGAACTCCCGGGCACCGGCGCCGAAATGCTCAGCGCCTCGCGGGCCCGCTGGGAGTTCCCCGCCGGGGCCGGATGGCTCGAAGTGGGCGACCGCGCCGCGGTTACCGGCGCCTCCGTGACGGGAGCCGGTGCGCTCCGATGACAACCACGGTCCATGACCTCAACACGAGTGTCGACGCCGCCCACGCCGCCTTCGAAAAGGGCCGTGCCGCGGACCCCGGCACCCGAGCATCCTGGCTGGAAGCGATAGCAGCCGCACTGGAGAACGACGCCGATGCGCTGGTGGAACTCGCCGCCCAGGAAACCCACCTGGGCGAGCCACGGCTCCGGGGCGAGCTGAAACGCACGGTCTTCCAGCTCAGGCTCTTCGCCACGGAGGTCCGCGATGGTGAGCACTTCGACGCCACCATCGACCATGTGGACGCGGACTGGGGCATGGGCCCGCGGCCGGACCTGCGCCGGCTCAACGTGCCCATCGGCGTCGTGGGCGTCTTCGGAGCCTCCAACTTTCCCTTCGCCTTCAGCGTGATGGGGGGCGACAGCGCCTCGGCGCTGGCCGCCGGCTGCGCCGTGGTGCACAAGGCACACGACGGGCACCGGAACCTCGCGCTCCGCACCGCCGAGACGGTCATCGCCGCATTGGATGCCGCCGGGGCACCTTCCGGACTGTTCTCGCTCGTCACCGGCCGGCCTGCCGCGGAGGCCCTGGTGGACCATCCTGCGGTGAAGGCGATCGGGTTCACGGGTTCGACGGCGGGCGGCCGGGCACTGTTCAACCGTGCCGCCGCCCGGCCCGAACCGATTCCCTTCTTCGGCGAACTGGGCGGCATCAACGCCGTGTTCGTCACCGAGAACGCCTGGGCGGCGCGGCGCGACGAAATCCTCAGCGGATACGCCGCTTCATTCACTATGGGAATGGGCCAGTTCTGCACCAAGCCGGGGTTGCTGTTTGTTCCGGGCGGACAAGCCGACGGCGTCCGGCAGGTTCTCAGCGCCGCGCTGGCGGACTTTGCCGCCGCAAGGCTGTTGAGCCCGCGGTTGCATGAGGGCTACCGGCAGTCTGTGCAGGATCTGCGGGGCACCACCGGCGTGGACGTCCTTGTGGAAGGAGACTTCGACGAGGCACCGGCGCCAACCGTGCTCCAGACGACATCCGCGGCCGTCCGCAGCGATCCGTCAATTCTGAGGCAGGAAATGTTCGGGCCCGCCAGCCTGGTGGTGGAATACGGCGACCAATCGGAACTCCTGGAACTCACGGGGCTTCTGGAGGGACAGCTGACCACCACGCTCCAGACGGAGCCGGATGATGATGTATCTGAACTCGCCGCACGGCTGACGGACATCAGCGGCCGGGTCCTCTGGAACGGCTGGCCCACGGGGGTCACGGTCAGCTACGCCCAGCACCACGGCGGACCGTACCCTGCCACAACATCGGCCACCACGTCTGTGGGAACGGCAGCGATCGGGCGTTTCCTCCGGCCGGTGGCGTACCAGTCGTTCCCGGAAGGGCGCCTGCCCGAACCTCTGCAGGACGCCAATCCCTGGCGCGTTCCGCAGCGAGTGGATGGCGTGTGGCAGCGGCCCACCCGGCAGGGACAACCTGCAGGAAGCGGGGTCCGGCCGTGAGCGCCGCATTGGACCTCGATGGAGCCTCGGTGCTCCCGGACGACGCGGCGCGGGCACTCCTGATCGGCCGCGTCTGGGATGTCGAAACCGGCGGGCCACGGGTGGTCGCCGTCCAGGAAGAGGACGTCTTCGACCTCCAGCATCTGGCCGGAACCGTCTCGGAACTCCTGGAACGGCCGGATCTTGTGGCCACCGTCCGCGCCGCCATGACGCTGCCGCGCTGGAAGACCAGCGAGATCGTCCACGCGTCCCTGACCCAGGACGCGGCCCGCCCGCATTTCCTGGCGCCCGTGGACCTTCAGGTCATCAAGGCCTGCGGCGTGACGTTTGTGGACAGCATGATCGAACGGGTCATCGAGGAACGCTGCGGCGGAGACGCGAGCCGGGCGGCGGAGATGCGGGAGCTGGTGGGCCGTGCCCTCGGCGGCAGCATCAGCTCCATCCGGCCAGGCTCCCCGGCGGCAGCCGAGGCCAAGAAGGTGCTCATCGCCGAGGGGCTCTGGTCACAGTACCTGGAGGTGGGGATCGGGCCGGACCCCGAGGTCTTCACGAAGGCCCCGGTGCTCTCCTCGGTCGGGCTGGGCGCGGGGGTCGGGATCCCTGCGTTCTCCTCGTGGAACAACCCGGAACCGGAACTGGTGCTTATTGCCACCTCGGCCGGCACCGTTGTGGGCGCAACCCTGGGCAACGACGTGAACCTCCGCGATGTGGAGGGCCGGAGTGCCCTGCTGCTTGGGAAGGCGAAGGACAACAACGCGTCCAGCGCCTTGGGTCCTTTGATCCGGTTGTTCGACGACGGCTTCACCCTGGAGACGCTGCGCCAGGAGGAAATCCTGGTGCGGGTCGAAGGCCAGGACGGCTACTCGCTGGAGGGACGCAATTCCGTATCGCGGATCAGCCGTCCGTTCGAAGAGCTCGTTGCCGCGACGGTTGGAAAGCACCACCAGTACCCGGACGGGTTTGCACTGTTCACCGGCACTCTCTTCGCGCCGACCCAGGACAGGGACCATCCGGGACAGGGGTTCACGCACCACATGGGCGACACCGTGACCATCCGCAGCCGCCACCTCGGCGCCCTCGTGAACGTCGTGGGGGCGGCGGAAGAACTGCCGGAATGGTCGTTTGGCCTGCGGCAGCTGTTCGGCTATCTTCATGACCAACGCGAAGTCCTCGAATCAAGCCGTAAGGAATATGCCTCATGAAGTTCGCCCAGATTGGCGCCCCGGGCGCCGAACAACCCGTTCTGATCCACGGGGACCGGCACTACTCGCTCCAGAGCATCACACCTGCCATCAATGGTGACTTTCTGTCCAACGGTGGCCCCGCAGCTGCCGCCGCCGCACTGGCTGCAGGAACGCTGCCGGATGTCACCTCCGGGGATGTCCGCTACGGCGCCCCCGTGGTGCGCCCGTCCGCCGTCGTCTGCGTTGGCCTGAACTATGCTGCCCACGCAGCGGAATCAGGCGCCCAGCCGCCTGAACATCCGGTCATCTTCCTCAAGACGCCCAATACCGTCGGCGGTCCGGACGATGCCGTGGCCATCCCCCGGGGATCCACCAAGACTGACTGGGAGGTGGAGCTCGGGATCATCATCGGCAAACGCGCCTCCTACCTGGACTCCCCCGAAGCCGCCCGGGACCACATCGGCGGGTTTGTGGTGGTGGATGATCTCTCCGAGCGTGACTTCCAGTTGAACGTTTCCGGCGGCCAGTGGTCCAAGGGCAAGAGCTCACCGGGGTTTTGCCCCACAGGCCCCTACCTGGTCACCCCGGACGAGGTCGACGCCGGCAAGCTGCGGCTGCGCAGCTGGGTCAACGGCGAAGTCCGCCAGGATTCATCAACAGCGGACATGATCTTCGACGTCGGGACCATCGTCTGGAACCTGAGCCAGTACATGGTCCTCGAGCCCGGCGACCTCATCTGCACCGGCACCCCCGAAGGAGTCGCGCTGTCCGGGCGGTTCCCGTACCTGAAGGCCGGCGACGTTGTGGAAACCGAGATTGAAGGGCTGGGGCGCCAGCGCCATGAATTCATCGCATGAACGGAGACCCAACCATGGAGTTTGAAGGCATCTGTGCCATCGTCACCGGCGGGGCTTCCGGGATCGGAGCGGCCACCACGGCGCACCTGATCCGGCGCGGAGCGAGGGTGGCGGTACTGGATCTGAACCCGGACGCAGCGTCCGAATCGGCGCTGTCGATCAGATGCGACGTGGCCGATGACGCTTCGGTGCGTGCCGCCGTCGAACGCGTTGCCCGGGAATTCGGCGGAATCGACGTCGTGGTCAACAACGCGGGGATAGGCGCCCAGGGCACCGTTGCGGATAACGACGACGACGAGTGGCAGCGCGTCCTCGACGTCAACGTGATCGGCGCGGTGCGGGTGAGCCGTGCAGCCTTGCCATATCTCCGCCAGTCCTCCGCCGCCGCGATCGTCAACACGTCCTCCATCGCTGCCACGGCCGGACTGCCCGCCCGGGCACTCTACGCGGCCAGCAAGGGCGCCATCCGGGCGCTGACGTTCAGCATGGCGGCCGATCACATCCGCGAAGGCATCCGGGTCAACTGCGTCAACCCCGGCACGGCTGACACGCCCTGGATCAACCGGCTGCTGAGCCAGGCGGATGACCCGGTAGCGGAACGCGCGGCGCTGGAAGCCCGCCAGCCGCACGGCCGGCTGGTCACGCCGGAAGAGGTTGCAGCGGCGGTTGCGTACCTGGCCAGTCCGCTGGCCGGTTCGACGACGGGCACTGAACTGGCGGTCGACGGCGGCATGCAGGCGGTGCGCCTGCGTCCCGTCGAGTAGCGTCCCGCCGGGGTAACGCCCCGTCGCAGTAAGAAGCCACGAGGCGCCGTCGTGTCCTGATTGATCAGGACGCGACGGCGCCTCTGGCGTGTCCGGACGCACCGCGCAGCCCCCTACCGGCGAGCGCGCACGGGAGCAATTCAGGAGGGGCTTGACCTGGGTCACATCCCCTATATGATAGTGCGTATTCCTATATGATCTTCGACGGCGAACCACCGGGATCCCCGGACTCCGTCACCCCGCATCCGATCCGCATCAATAATCTCCAGGAGAGCACCCATGTTCAGAGCAACACCGAAGTTGCTTCTTGTCCCTGCTATCGCGTTGGCCCTCACGCTGGGAGGCTGCTCCTCCGAGGGCGCCTCGGCCGGCGCCGGGAGCGCAACAGGAGCCGTGGCGAACAGCCACCTCACACAGATTCTCAAGACAAAGACGATCAAGATCGCCGTCAGTGCCGACTCTCCGGGATACGGCGTCATGACGTCATCGGGCGAGCACGAGGGCTTCGACATTGATGTCGCGAACGCGCTCGGCGCCTCGCTGGGCGCCAAGGTTGAGTTCGTCACGGCCACGAACGAAAGCCGCATCCCGCTGCTGCAGACCGACAAGGCGGACGCCGTTATTGCCACCTTCACGGCATCGGATGCGCGCGCCCAGGTGGTGGACATGTCCGAGCCGTACGCCGCCAGCTCCACCGTCTTTATGGTGCCCACCGGAAGCCCGATCGGCAGCTACGCCGATCTGGACGGGAAATCCGTGGCCACGTCCCGCGGAAGTGTGGGCGAGCAGATCCTCAAGGCCACCTTCCCGAACGCCAAGATCGCCGGCTTCAACACAACGGCCGACTCCATCCAGGCCCTCAAGAGCGGCAAGGTGGACGCGCTGATTGAAAACAACGCCATCATCGGCGGGCTCGTGAAGAGTGAGCCGGCCGCGTTCCAGGTGCTCAAGGGCGATCCGATCAGGCCGGCGCTGTTCTCCATCGGCGTCAAGCAGGGCGACCAGACGTGGGTCAACTACATCAACAACTTCATCCGGAACTACACCATCTCCGGACAGAACGAGGCCTCCTTGCAGAAGTGGTTCGGGCTGGATCTTCCGCCCTTCCTCGCCCACTAACAGTATTCGGACGCACTCTCCGGTGTGGGTGGAGGACAGGCAGTCATTCACCCACACCGCCGTTCACGGATAGGACCCTTTTGCTCATGGCTTTATATTTCGGAGACCTTCTCCCCTTCAGCCCGCTATTGCTTGAAGGGCTCTGGACAGCTTTGTACATCACGCTCGTTGCCATGGTGGCGGGAAGCGCACTCGGCGTTTTTCTGTACCTGGGGAAGGCCGGGCCCGGAAAAGCAGTCAGCATCTTCTGCACCTGCTACATCGAGGCCATCCGCAACACGCCCCTGCTGGTGCAGCTGTACCTGATCTACTTCGCCCTTCCCACGCTGGGCATCAACCTTGAGCCCATCTGGGCCGCTGTCATCGGCCTGACCCTGAACAACGCCGCATACACGGCGGAAATTTACCGCGCCGGGTTCGAGTCGGTACCCCACGGCCTGCGTGAGGCCGGCAAGGCGCTGGGCATGAAGCCCGCCCAGATCGTGCGCTACATCGTCCTGCTGCCGGCCACGCGAAACGTTTTCCCTGCACTGACCAACCAGCTGATTCTGCTGTTCCTGGCTTCGTCGATTGGATCCATCATCTCGCTCCCCGAACTGACCAACGCGATCATGAGCGTCAGCAACACAACGTACCGGACCATCGAGGTGCTCGCGGTGGGCGGGCTGCTCTACCTTGGCGTATCCGCATTGTTGTCCCTGGCCTCGAAACGGGCCGAAACGACGCTGTTCCGGTGGGCGGTGGGTGCACGTGTTTAGGGCCTTTGATTGGCAGGACCTCATTCCGCTGGCCAAGGGGGCATGGCTGACCATTCAGCTCTGCGCAGTGTCCGGCATTCTCGGAGTCATCTTTGGACTGATCCTTGGCATCGCCAGAACGTGCCCCAGCAGGGTCGCGCGGTGGATCAGCACCATCTACATCAGCTGCGTTCGCGGCATCCCGATTCTGGTCATCATCTTCTTCATCTTCTTCGGGATCCCGCTGCTGTTCCCCGGCCTGGAACTGGACAAGTTCGCGTCGGCCGTCATCGCGCTGACCTGCTTCGCCGCCGCGTATGTGGCAGAAATCGTGCGTGGCAGCATCGAGGCCGTCCCCAGGGGACAAAGTGAAGCGGCAGACGCCCTCGGCCTTAACTACGGGGCGAAGCTCCGGTTTGTGGTCATGCCCCAGGCCAGGAGGATCATGGTTCCGCCCGGCGTCGGCTTCCTCATTGGCCTGGTAAAGGATTCCTCGCTGGTGACGGTGACCGGGCTGGTCGAACTGACCCACGCGGGCAACATTGTCACCAACCTCACCGGCGACCCCATCATGACGTTCCTGACCGTCGCCGCCATGTACTTCGTCATTTGCTACAGCATCTCCCTGCTGGGACGCCTGTACGAGAAACGGACCGGCATCCAGGTGGACCCCCTCAAACTTCCCGAGCCCGCGAGCGTTTAGATCGGAATATGACTGTGATTTTTGTTGAGAATTTGAATAAGAAATTCGGCCCCAACCATGTCCTCAAAGGCGTTGACTGCCACATCCGTGAGCGTGAGGTGGTGTGCGTCATTGGCCCCTCGGGTTCGGGCAAGAGCACGTTCCTGAGGTGCATGAACGGCCTGGAATCCATCACGGCCGGCAGCATCGTGATCAACAAGCACCGGCTGGACGATTCGAAAACGAATATCAACCTGGTCCGGCAGGAAGCGGGAATGGTCTTCCAGCACTTCAACCTGTTCCCGCACCTGAAGGTCATCGACAACGTCATGCTGGCCCCGCTTAAGGTGGCCAGGGCCAACAAGGACGAAGCCCGTGCCAAGGCCGAGATGCTGCTGGCAAAGGTGGGCCTGGCCGAAAAGATGGAGGCCTTCCCCGGGAGCCTGTCCGGCGGTCAGATGCAGCGCGTAGCCATAGCCCGGGCGCTGGCCATGGGTCCAAAAATCATGCTCTTTGACGAGCCGACCTCAGCCCTCGACCCGGAAATTGTCGGCGAGGTGCTGACCGTCATGAAGGACCTGGCCAACGAGGGCATGACCATGGTGGTGGTCACCCACGAAATGGGCTTCGCCAGGGAAGTGGCCGACCGGGTGCTCTTTATGGACCAGGGACTGATCGTCGAGGAAGGCTCCCCCGATGAGATCTTCTCCTCGCCGCGGAACGCCAGAACCCAGGGGTTCCTCAGTAAGGTTCTCTAACCGGGGCAGGCAGTGAGCGGACGACGGCGCGAGGTCCCGCCGTCGTCCGCTTTGCGTTTGGTGCCGCGCAATTCGTGGTGCCACATCACTGCGGTGGTCAGGCCGCCAGCGGCACGTCGAAAAGCTGCTCGGCAAGCCGGATGAGGTGCCCGGGTGCATCGGATTCGTCGCCGCGACTTCCGTGGCCGAGAAACACCGCGGTCCCGTTGAGGGTGTCGTCGGGATAGACGCCTGCTTCGCGGATGAGCACTTCGGCCCGCGCGTTCTGGGGCAGGCGGTGTCCCTCGTCGTTCAGATAGACATGCCAGTCTCTGCTGGTGATGGATTCGATGTTTCCTGCAACCAGTTTCTGCAGGGCTGCCATGACCGTGTCCACGGTTTCGATGCGCACCGGTTGAGTGAGGTGCGCCGGGACGATCAGGGCGTTGTAGGTGGTGTTCATGGTGTTGTCCTTGTGACTGAAACGAATGGCGTGCGGTCCCAGTGGTGGCGGGCAGCCGAATGGGGCTAGGAGTCTCGCATTCGGCTGCCCGCAGTTTATTTAGCGCTGGTTTTTGCGCGGCTTTGCGAACAGAGTTTCACTGGTTTCGTTTTTAGCTCTTTTGTCGGCCCTTTTTCGAGAATTGATTTTCCCAGTTTTGGTGCCGACGCTCTTGGGCGATTTTCCGGACAATGGAATCACATTTTTCTTTGTTTGTATCTACCCGATACCATACACACTTATATTTTTAATGCCAGTTTCCCGAAAAGCATCACTAAACGGCGATGACATTAATCTCCGCTTGCTTAATTGCACCCCGCATAAACGCGGTTACAAGCCAGCGGCAACTACTCACCTGACCAGGGTTAATGCAAAGTCCTGGGTAGCGGCCTGATTCTTGCGAGGTTGACCGGCAAGGGTGCCGCTTCCATCCTGATGCGTTTCAGCTGGTCCGGAGCCAGGCCGCCAAAACGAAGATACGCCTGGTACTCTTCCTCGGCGGCGGCGTCCTCAGCGAGGGATGCAAGCAGCAGAAACGGCTTCACACCCTAAGTGTGCACCGGCCCACCTGGGGCGCCAGAACGCCGCAGTTACGCTTTCTTCGCCACGTACCGCCGGGCGTGGGCAACCAGCTGAGTGACCAAGGGCGAGGAGTCGTTCCGGAGCCAGACCAGCACCGTGGGCACGGGATAGGACACCCCGGCAAACGGGCGCCACACGACGCCGGGCGGATCGCCGGGCACCACCTGGTGCGGCACTTTGAAGGACACGCCAAGACCGGCAGACACCAGGCTCATGGTGGTTGCGATGCTTGGCGACCAGCGGTGCGGGCCGGGGAGCATCCCGCCGTCCATCATCAGGCCGAGTACCCGCTCGCGAACGTCGGGGTCGCCGTCGCGCTGTAACCAGATCAGCGCCTGCCCGTTCAGATCCTCGGGGCCCACGGCCGCCAGGCCGGCCAGCCGGCTGCCGGACGGAACGGCAACACCCATTGGCTCCGATTCCAGGGTCAGCACGCCCAGCCGTTCATCGCGGGGTGGCACTGCATGGATGAAAATCGCATCAAAGTCCCCAGCGAGAAGCTTCAGGACGCCCTCCCTCGCCGCCGCGGGTTTGACGTCTACCTCCGGCGCGACCTCACCCGAACCGAGTCCGCTGAGCAGTTCCGCCAGCAGCGGGTACGCCACGCCCACTGCCACCCCCAGTTTGAGTGTGCCGCGTGTGGGACTGCGGAGTTCGTCCATGGCCGTCACCGCGGCGTCGTGGGCCTGGATAATACGTTCTGCTTCGTCCTTCAGGCGGCGGCCGGCATCTGTGAGCGCAACGTGGTTGTGTGTCCGGTCCAGGAGCCGGAGTCCGAGTGCTCTTTCCAAGGACTTGAGCTCCTGGCTCAGCGCCGGCTGGGCGATGTGGAGCCGGGCGGCGGCTTTGCCGAAGTGCAGTTCCTCAGCCAGCACAAGGAATCGCCGGAGTTGGCGGATCTCCATGCCCCATCATAAAAATTTGTGATCGTCCGAGTCCATAGCGGTCTTGGACGCCGGAGCGCGCCCGGGCGTCCAATGGAAGTGAAGGACAAACCGCATTCGGAAAGGTGAAGACGATGAGCACAGTTGAAGGAGTTGCCTTGGTGGAAGCCAACGGCACCACGATCCACGTTGACGTGGCAGGCCACGGGGCGCCAGTGCTGCTGGTCCCCGGCGCCGGAGGTGACGCCCGGCAGTACGTTGAGCTGGCCCGGCTCTTGGCCGAAAACCATACGGTCATCGCCTATGACCGCAGGAACAACGCGCGCAGCCCCCTGCAGCAGGACTGGGCGGAGACCTCCGTTGAGCAGCACGCCGGCGACATCGTTGCCCTGTTGGAGACGCTCGGGACGGAACGCTGCGTCGTGTATGGAAACAGCACCGGAGCGCTGATAGCGCTGGCCGCCGTCCTGAAGGCTCCCAGCCTTTTTTCCGGTGCGGTGCTGCATGAGCCGGCACTCCTGAGCGTTCTGGCCAATCCCGACGACGCCATGGCATCGGTGCAGCCGATTATCGCGGCAGGCATGGAGACAGACGGCCTTGCCGGCGGAGCCGAAGCCTTCGTCCGGTTCGCAGCAGGGGACGCCGCTGCGCTCCTGTCGCCGGACTTCATCGAAGCACTCCGGGCCAACGCCAGGGTCCTGCTTGAAGCGGAGTTCGGCGCCTTTGCTTCCTGGATGCCCGGACCGGAGGCCATGGCAGGCTCGAGCGTGCCGCTGGCCGTACTCAGTGCGGAGCAGACAGCGCCGTTCTTCGTGGAGGCAGCAGAGTGGATCGCTTCCCGTGCCGGCGTCAGCCGCCGGACGGTACCCGGCGGGCACATGGGCTTCCTTGACCACCGCGTGGAACTGGCCGCAGCAATCGACGGGATGTTTTCGGCAGTCCCTCAGTACGACTGAGAGCCACCATGTCGCCGGATGGGTGCTCTTAAAGGAGCGGAACTCCTGGTAAACAGGTGATTGTCTAGACCGCCGCTTGCCAGGAGTTCCTTCATGCCATCTCCCCCAACGATGCCCTTGCCCGCCAGCTGGAGGACGTCCGGAGCCGGCGAAGCAGACGATGACGCCCGGAACGATGTGGGAAGTCCTTAGCTCAGTCCCGGACCCGCGGAAGCCCCGGGGAGTCAGACACGGGTTGGCGGGGATCCTGGTGTTGGCCATCTGCGCGGTCCTCGCCGGCGCAAAGTCCTTTGCCGAGATCGCCGAATGGGCTGCCGACACGGGACGCAAACCACTATCCGCAGCTGGCATCAAGGTGGGCAGGAAGTGGAGTGTTGAAACGGTCTACGTCATCACCTCCCTGCCAGTCGAGAAGGCCAGCCCTGCCGATCTAAACACCTTGGTCCGTGGGCACTCGACCATCGAGAACAGGTTGCACTGGACCCGGGACGTCACGTACGCCGAGGATATTTCGCAGGTCCGCACGGGCAACGCACCACGGCTCATGGCTTCCCTACGCAACCTGGCCATCAGCCTCTACCGGATAGCCAAAACAATCAACATCGCCAAAGCCACCAGACATACCGCCAGAAACGCCACCCGGGCCCTCAATCTCGCAAGAATCAGGCCGCTACCCAGGACTTTGCATTAGCCCTGCTCACCTGACATGCGACGACTCTTCCTCTCGCCGTCGGCCCGCCCGCACTGAGGTTCAGGCGGCTGCGTCGCCGGCGGGCGCGGCGCAGCCGGAACGGTCGCCAGTCCGCGCCGTTCCTGCCACACTGGGCCAATGAATGAGGCGCTCTCACCGTCCCGCAGACCCGGCATCCGAGCTGCGATGTTTGTTGATTTCGACAACGTTTTCACCGGCCTGCAGGCACTGGATCCACTGGCGGCGAAGCGCTTTGCCGAAGACCCGAAGCATTGGGCCGACGCGTTGTCAGCAGGCGGTTCCGGAGAGGACGCCCGCAGGTTCCTGATCCGCAACTGCTACCTGAACCCGGTGGTGTACTCGAAGTACCGGACCTACTGGACCCGCGCCGGCTTCCGCGTGATCGACTGCCCGTCGCTGACGCAGCGCGGCAAGAGCAGCACGGACATCAACCTGGTGCTTGACGCCATGGACGCGCTGTCCGGCAACGTTGGCATCGAAGAGTTCTTCATCGCCTCGGCCGATGCCGATTTCACCTCCCTGATCCAGCGGTTCCGGGCCGCTGACCGGATGACCACCGTCATCGCGGCCGGCGCCGTGGCCTTCGCCTACCGGGAGATGGCGGACCATGTGGTGGAGTCCCACGACTTCGTCGCCATCCTCAACGGCACAACCGTGGAGCCGGTTCATGCGGTGGCGTCCGGGAAACAGAAGACTGTCCCGCCGGCAGGCAAGGTGAAAGCCCAGTCCGCCTCGCCCGCAATCCGTGAGGTCCTCGAGTTCGTCCGCGCCGCTCCGGGGCCGGTAAACGGCGCGATGGTCGCCCACCGGGCACTCTCACGGCAGAGCCATCCCTGAAGACAGACTGGGGCGGCTGGGGAAAGTTTGGGACCTGGGTGTCCCAGATCGGTCAGGGCGTCGAATACTCCCCGGCGCAAGGTGGCTGGGTCTGGGACGCGAAGCGGTTCTCGAGCGAGGATCTTCCGGCTCCAGCTGACCTCCAGCCCGGCATCGAGGAGCAGGTCTTCAGGGTCACGGATGTGCCGGCACTTTCAGCAGCCCAGTTCCGCCAAATGTTCCGGGCCATGGCAGCCAGGCTCCGCGAGCACCCGCTCAACCGCACCGAACTGTCCCGGCAGGTGCGGGACGACTGCGTCAACGCGGACCAGCCGGTCTCCCGCAATGCCGTGAGTTTTGTCCTTCAAGGCCTGGCCTACGTCAATTTCCCGCTCACCGACGAAGCGACAGCCGAAGGCCTTGCAGCAGCCTGGACCGCGAACGTGGAGGAACTCTGCCGGGTGGCGCTCCTGGAGTTCGACTCCGCCGAGAAGCTCGCCGTACGGCGCTGGGCCAGCGGCGGACTACTGGACACCTGACACAGGAGAAGCGGACGGCGGCGGGACCTCGCCGTCGTGCGGTTGCCTTACGTGGCGGCTTCCGCGTCCGCCAGCCTGATCATGCGGAGCTCGCCAGCCACCGCGCGGGACGGCCAATAGTTGCGACAACCTGGACGACGGTAGAACCTCTGTTTCAGACACCGCGCCGTGAGCGTCATCAAGTTAATGGTAGAGCTACACCGCTCAATACGGTGGACTAATATCGCTCAGAATGGTAGCTTGGAAACGCTCAAAATGGTGTACTAAATCAAGCTGCGGGGCGATTCATCGCAATGGACGGGTACAAGAGACGGATCATCGATGACTCAATCGACGAGCTCTTCCCTTCGTTCGCTGCAATCTCCATCGATGGGGCTCGCGCGATCGGGAAGACCTCCACTGGGAGGCAGCGAGCGAAGACAATTCTCGACTTGGACCTCCCCGAAATACGGGAGTTGATCCAAGCGGATCCCAAGTACTTGAGCAGAGTAGAAACCCCCGTCCTCATCGATGAATGGCAACATGTCCCCGAGGTCTGGGACCGTGTCCGCCGCCTCGTCGACAGTGACTCGACCGGCGAACGGTTCATCTTGGCCGGCAGCGCCGCACCCATTGGCACCCACCTCCACTCCGGCGCCGGCCGTATCATCAGATTCCGGATGCGACCTCTCTCCATCGCGGAACGCAACTTGGCAACGCCCACCGTCCGCGTTCGCGATCTCCTCAGCGCAGACACCCCGGACATCCACGGTTCCAGTGACGTCGAACTGCGCGACTACGTCCGCGAAATCGTCGCCTCGGGATTCCCGCAGCCTCGGCAGATGAGCGATCGTGCCCGCGGAGTTTGGAAAACGGGCCGCGCGGGGCGCTTTTTACGGGAGTGAGCCAGTCATCATTAGCGGCATGCCCCTTGACGAAGCCGCCGGTCTGCCCCGAGACCCGCAGGCTCTCCTGAACCTCATCCAAGAGCGGACAAAAGGCGCCGGGAAGTCCCCTGAAATAAAGGCCCTGGGTACGATCACGGCGGCCCTGCGCACCGGAGTCATCCCCGCAGACCTGCGCGCCGCCTTCTACAAGGCCGCCGCCCTTATCCCCGGCGTCACCGTCGCGGACAAGCAGGCAACAATCGACGGCCGGACCGGCGTCGCCATCGGCATCCCGTCTCCGGATGGAGGATCCCGGCAGGAGACCATCATCGATCCGGCTACCGGACTGCTGATCGGGGAACGGAACGTCCTGCTGAAGGACTATCCAGGCTTCCCCGCCGACACCATCATTACCTGGACCTCCGTACGCACGTCAGTGGTGAACGCCGCGCCCTAAGCTCCTGACGACAACAACGCTGAGACGGCCGGTCACTATCGGGGTGACCGGCCGTCTCACTCGACTGCCCTGACGGGATCGCAGATGATGCACCACACCCCTATCTGGTGAAGCACAATTGCTGTGTAATGGCTGAGCTGACGGGTGTACGACCGCTGTGAAAGCGGGCCTCGATACCGTCCGTTTGGGGAACGTTTTGCGGGCAGGCGCAGACCGAGCGAGATGCGACCACGAAAAGCCTTGCCTGGGTGCGGAACGACCAGTAACGTTCTGCGCAGTGGGCCTGCGGACCGCTGGCCCCACTTCGAGAGGACGCGCTATGCCAACCGTGATCGGCCACCACGATGTGAAGGACAAGGATCATTGGCTTGCCTCACCGAAGCGCGAAGAGGTCTTCGGCCCCCTCGGCGTCACTAACATTCGGACGTTCGTCGACCCTCAGAACCCGACGCAAGTCGCGGTGCTGATGGACGTTGCTGACTTGGATGTCCTCATGGCCGCGATGCAATCCGAGGCAATGGCCGAAGCGATGGCCTACGACGGCGTGCTGGGCGAGACCTTGGTGATTCTCGTCGAGGCGTAATTTCTTTTCTCGGAAGCGCGGGTGAGCGAAAACTGCTTATCGGCCGTGAACGGCCTCACCTCGTGTCGCGATGGACGGTCGCCCAGCGGCGCAACCTCCAGTGGGAGATTTTGGATCTTGATTGTCATTTTTCGACTCGATTGCCCAGAATGTTCGAAGTCGACTGCACCGCCGCCCTGCCCCGGTTGGGGAACGTCAAGCGGACGCACTCTCGGGGTCGGACGCTGTGGTGCAGGGCTTCGTGGCCGAAAGAAGAACCAAGGAATGCCCGGCCTTGGTGTAACATCAACTTCGCACGTGACCGGCCGGAGGAGGTGAGACCCATTACCGCTGTATCAATCTGGGTGCTCCCCCTCACGGCTGTGCCGTTCATCTGATAGAGGTGGGCCATGGGAGCGCCCGTAGGCATCCCGAAAGGCAACAAACTCATGCAATTCACCTCAGAAACGACCTCAAACGGCGTCTCGGAACGTCTGTTCACCCTCGATGACATCCCAGCGTCAGACCTCTTGCCCCCTCTGCTCTCGCATGGCCCAGGGCCACGAGTTCTGCACAGGGCCTACCGGAGAAGTGATACAGGTTGATGCCGCCATACATGCGGCCGCTGGCATCCCGGACCGCTGCCCCCATACTGTGAACGCCCGAATCACCGTCTCCCTGCTCATCGACAATTTGCAGAGCAAATTCGATTAGTTCGTGATCCTCTGCCGTCAGTTCCCGCAAGTCAATAGCCATGGGACTAAGCGTCGCACGGTTCCGGCAGTCAAAGACCCTGCAAGGCGGAGCATGTCCGCCAGTTCGCCGTGATGAGGTCCAGGTTGATCCGGTTGCTACCGACCACCGCGTTTAGCTTTCCGTAGTCAGCTATGGTGCCAATGCGCCAGAACCGTTGATCGGGAAGACCAGCCAAGCGAGGCGAAAACCGGTATCCGAACAAGGTGAAGGTGTAGTAGCAGGAAAGTCTCACAAACAGGTAATCGCAAGCTAAATCCTGACCCTGGCCTCGGGGTTCCGGGTCAGCTGACCGTCACGATGAATTTGCCGAGCCCGTGGCCCTGTTCGCTTTTCGCTTGCGCGGCCGCGACATTCTCCAGCGAAAAAGTTTCCGCGACCGGCAGCCGAAACTTTCCCTGCTCGAACAACGCTGCCGCTTCGGCGCGTGCTTCCGGCGCATGGCCCGGGCCCTGGCCGCCGGTGAACCGCACACCATACTCGGCGGCCCTGTAGTCGGCGATGGTGATGACCTTCCCGGCACTGCCCGTGAGCTCAATAAGCTCCGGCAGGACCCCGGAGCCCACCGCATCCAAGGCGACATCGACGCCGTGCGTGGCAAGCTCCCGCACACGGCCGACCAGACCGGGGCCGTACGTCGTCGGGATCGCACCCAGAGAGCGCAGATACTCGTGATTCCCTTCACTGGCCGTGCCAATCACGGTGGCTTCGCTGGCGAGGGCGAACTGGACGGCGGCCAGGCCCACGCCGCCCGCGGCCCCGTTGACAAGGAGAGTCTGACCGGACTCCAGGGGCAGCAGATTCAACGCCCGGCGCGCCGCTTCGGTCGACATCGGATATCCGGCAGCCTCTTCGAAAGGGAGACTCGCCGGCTTCTTTGCCCACTCGGCCAGCACCGAGTACTGGGCCGCGGCACCAGTGGCGGCGGTGCCGAAGACCTCGTCGCCGACGGCGACCTCCTCCACACCATCACCGACCTCGTCCACGACACCCGAGGCGTCCATCCCCACCCCGGCAGGAAAACCGATCGGCATGAAGGCTGCCAGCGCCCCGCTGCGAATCTTCCAGTCGAACGCATTCACGCCCGCCGCACGAACGGCGATGCGGATCTGGCCGGGGCGGGCGTGGGGCTCCTCGACGTCGACGACCTTGAGGACGTCCGGACCGCCGTACTCGGCAAACTGAACAGCTTTCACGGCATTCTCCCTGTGTGAGTTCGCAACATAAGTGCTTTTCTCATGATCCCAACCACAGCTGGTCGGGGCAAGGACTCCGGAAACATTCTGCCGCTACGTCACGCACCGGCGTCGCAGCTTATCGAACTCTCCGACAACGGCCATCACCTCAGTCCCCCGTCGTGAAATACAGCCGTCTTCCCTCAGGCGCTCGGGGCAGAGTTCTCCCCGGCGTGTTCCTTGGCACCCACCCACCGGGCCGCTCCGGCCGGAAGCTCCACATCCATTTCCCGACCGTTGGCTGAAAGATGCCGGCTGAAAGGGCTCATGGTGATCATGACGCTGTCGGGGTGCCGGTGCGGCGTAGTCTTATCGCCCGGTTTGTCCCGGTACTCGAGGACCCGCACGCGATCGTTTTCAAAGGCCAGGGGTCGGGGACCATCTCGCGGAAAACTGGCGCCAAGCCGTCCGCGCACGCCGAACGGTTACGATCGTTACCGGACGGCGGCCTCTTCTGCATCGAGAATCCGGGCGGGCAACCCGGCGGCGTGAGTCAGGCCGACACGACGCTGTAGGTCAGTCATCGCCATTGCAGTGTTGGCATTTTCAAGGCCGCCTACCCTGTCGAACCCTGGAAGGCCTCCCAAGGAAAGCTGTTCATAGCAGGCGGCACTGGTCCGGGCGAGCTCTGTCGCAACTAACGATTCGTTGAACAGCCCGACGAAACCCGGTGCGTGGCCGGTTGAGCCAAGTAGCCGGTTGCCTGGACCCCGTTCCAGCACGGTCACGTCCAGCTCGTTGTGTTCACTGAGGTACGCAGCCATGGCCGTGCCAACGATCCCTCCACCGATGACTACTATTCGTCTACTCATTGGCTAATCCAAACCCGCAGCGCCTGAGCGTGCAACCCAGCCCTTTGGGAAGGAGTAAGTGGATCCTTCGGGAGCAACAGGAGGGGCACAATCAATCGTGGAAAATGATTCAGACTCGGGTCCCATTCAGGGGTCCCTGTACGGCGCAAGCGCCACCCAAAATTTCCGGATCACGATCGCCGCGTTTCCGGGGTCGGTCGATTCCCGTAGGACCCGCCCGCAAAAATGCCCGGTGAACGGGGGACAAACGGTACATTCAACACCATGCCCGGGCTCCTCATCGGATACGCCCGCGTATCCACGAACGACCAAGACCTCACTGCCCAGAATAATGCCCTGGTTGCTCTTGGGGTGTCGTCGGAGAAGACGTTCACAAACCAGGGTGTGACCGGCGCCAACCGGGCGCGGCCGGGACTCAGGGAAGCGTTGGCCGCCTGCCGTGAGGGGGACACCCTGGTCCTGACCAAACTCGACCGCCTGGCCCGNCGAAAGACATTGTCGACGAACTCACCCGCAGCGAAGTCAAGCTGAGCATCGGCGGCTCCGTCCATGACCCCACCGATCCCATGGGCCGGATTCTCTTCAACGTCCTGGCCATGGTTGCAGAATTCGAAAGCCGAACTGATCCGGGCAGGGACCCGGGAAGGCATGGCGGTCGCCAACGCGAAGGGCCGCCTGCGGGGGAAACAGCCCAAGCTTTCCAAAACACAGGAAGCCCACCTGGTCTCCGTTCACCGAGCAGGGACGCACACCACGGTGGAACTTGCCGAACTCTTCGCGGTAGCCCCCTCAACCGTCTACCGTGCCATCAAACGCGCAGGCGACGCCACATGACCGCTTAGTGTGATTTCCCTACCGATCCTTCTCGGACCCCGTGTCGCACGGCGCCACCGAGACTTGTGCAGGGGCGTGTCGGCAACCGCACTGACGAGGGCGGCAGCGTGGACCGCGAACGTGGAGGAACTCTGCCGGGTGGCGCTGCTGGAGTTCGACGCCGCCGAGAAGCTCGCCGTACGGCGCTGGGCCAGCGGCGGACTACTGGACACCTGACACAGGAGAAGCGGACGACGGCGGGACCTCCCGCCGTCGTCCGTTTGCCTACGTCGCGGCTTCCGCGTCCGCCAGCCTGATCATGCGTAGTTCGTCCGACACCGCGCGGGACGGCCAGTAGTCATTCGCCATTTCCCTCACATGGCTTTGATTTGCCGCCGGGAAGATCTTCCCGAGCATCTCCGCCGAGTAGAGCAGCGCGATCAGTACGGTGGTACGCGGATCGGAGGATCCGCCGCTGAGTGCGGCTTCGATCCTTTTCAGCAGGGCCGCCTCCGGAGCGTGGTCCTTCTCCGGGTAGCGTGTGGTCCTGAACAGGCCAAGGTGCCTTTCGCCCACATGTTCCACGATGCCCAGCGACGCCATGCCCTCATAGATGCGGTGCAGTTCGGCGCGGCTCTCCAGCATGGAAACGCACTTCTTGGGAGTATGCAGCCCCGGCCTGTCCCGGATGATTTCCAGCTGGTGCTGGAAGTCCGTCTGCGGGGTGGAGCCGGTTGCCACGACGTGCTTCCCCTGCAGTTCGATGGCACCGAGCAGATCCAGCTCGGCCAGGGTCGCGCCGGCCACGCCAGCCCTCAGGACGGCCGACGGCACCTCGGGCCCGCCATCCGTGTCATTTGTCGCCAGGAGGAGGAAAGCCTGCGGCAGGCTTAGCTCCCCGCCCTTCTGAATGTTGGCATCCATATGATCATGGTCGCGCAACTGGACGCCCACCACAATGAGGATTTACAAGCCGGAAACGCAAACCCCTGTTCGCAAAAGAAATTGCAGAGTACATTTAATGCAATCAGCCTTGCAGAGTGATGCACGTTACAGAAGAGGCCCGGTTTGAACACCAACGCGGTCGATCTTGAAGCCGGCGCGGCAGGCGAAACCAGCCCCGGTAACCTTACCCACGCCTGGCTCGGTGACGTGCTGCCGGACGTTCCGCTGTCCAAGGCCCAGAGCCGGGTGGTGGATGTCATCGGCCGCAATCCGCAGCTCTCCTCGTACGCCGACATCGCCGAAATTGCCCAGCGCGCCGACGTCAACAACTCCACGGTGGTCCGCGCGGCCCAGCACCTGGGCTACCGCGGCTGGCCTGACCTCCAGCGGGAACTGCGCTCCCGGTACCTCGTGATGATCTCCACCGAGGACACCCTGACCGAGCACGGCGAACACCGCAGCCCCCTGCACGACGCGATCAACCACGACATCGAGAACCTGCGCCTGACGCTGGACTCCAACACGGCCGACGACGCCGAGGCCGCCATTGCTGCCATGGCCGCCGCGAAGTCCATCACCGTCGTCGGGCTTGGCTCCTTCGCCGGCCCCGCCAGCGTCATGGCACACCTGGGCTCCACGATGGGCTACCCCATCACACTGGAGAACCGCGGCGGCGTCCACCTCGCCTCCAGCACCAACACCCTCGGCGTTGGGGACGTCCTGGTGGTCATCAACATGTGGCGCTCCATCCGGCAGATCATTGTCACCGCCGAAGCAGCGAAGCAGGCAGGGGCCACGGTCATTGCCATCAGCGACATGCGCCGCGGCCGCCTGGCAGCAGCGGCCGACCACCTCCTGGTGGTGGCCTCGGAAGGAATCTCCTTCTTCCAGTCCGTCACCGCCGCAAACTCGCTGGTCTACGGCCTGCTCGCGGGCATGGAGGCGGCGCAACCCGAACGCAGCCGCACCGCCATCCGCCGCACCCAGCAGCTGTGGAAAGACCTCGACATCTACCTCGACTGACCCCGTAAACCCCCGTCCGTGCCCAAATCCCCGGACCTCCCCCAAACCCCGCAGACTCCAGGAGCAGTTCATGAACACCAACACCGACCGCCGCATCGCCGTCATCGGCCTCGGCGCCATGGGCGGAGCGATGGCCGCCACCCTCCACCGAGCCGGCTGGGACGTCACCGGTTTCGACCCCTCCGACGCCGCCCGGGCCGCCGCGGAAGAAGCAGGAATCGCCACCACCGCCAACCTCGCGGACGTCGCCGGAACCCCCTACGCAGTCCTCTCCCTCCCCGCAGCCAGCATCGTGGAGACCACCGTTCCGCAGCTCCTGGCAGCACCGGGAACCGTCGCCATTATCGACACCACCACCTCCGAACCGGGCGCCAGCAAGCACATGGCCAGCCTCGCGGAAGCACAGGGGGCAGCCTTTGTGGACGCCCCGGTCTCCGGCGGCCGCGACGGCGCCGCAACCGGAACGCTGAGCGCCTTCGTCGGAGCAACGGACGCCGCACTTGCAGCTGCCGAGCCAGTCCTGTTCGCCCTCACCGGCGGCAAGTACAGCCACATCGGCGGCCCCGGCAGCGGCAACGTGGTCAAGCTCCTCAACAACGTCCTGGCGGCCGCCAACTTGGTCTCCGTGGGCGAAGCCCTCGGCGTCGCCAAGGCCTACGGCATCGATCCCGCCATGGCCGCGGCCAGCATCAGCGAAGCCTCCGGCGGCAGCAAAGTCTCCGCGAACATGTATCCCAACTGGGTCCTCAGCGGCACCCACAATTCGGGCTTCTCCCTGGGCCTGATGGCACGCGATGCCGCCCTCGCCGTGGAGGTCGCCGCGCAGATCGGCGAAAAACCGGCGCTGCTCGCCGCCGTCGCAAGCCAGTGGCAGGACGCCCTGGCCGCCCTCGGGCCGCGGGCCGACTTCACCGAAATCGCCAGGACCGTCGCCCCGGCCATCACTCCGGCCGGCCCACCCAACACCGCCGTCGCCTAAGCCTCCAGCCCCCAGCTTTAAGGACCACCGCATTGAGCATCACCACAGCACCCACCTCCTCCTCGGCAGCCACCGCCCGCGCCGTCCTGGACGCAGCCTTCCCGGCCGGCCTCGGCGCCTTCGTTGACGGCCGCACCGTCACCGGCAGCGGCGAGAGCATCACGCTCACCGCAGCGGCCACCGGCGAACCCTTCGCCACCTACGCCGACCCCGGCGCCGAGGGCGCCAACGCCATCCTGGAAAGCTCGACGGCGGGCGCGGCGGTTTGGGGCGCGATGAACGGATTCGAACGGGCAGCCATCCTCCGCAACGTCAGCCGTGTTGTGGAAGCGCACGCCGAGGAACTCGCCATCCTCGAGTCGGCCACCACAGGAAAGCCCATCCGTGACGCCCGCGTCGAAGCCGCCAAGGTGGCCGAGATGTTCGGCTACTACGCCGGCTGGGCGGACAAGCTGACCGGGCAGACCATTCCGGTCCCCGGGCCGTGGCACACCTACACCGAGCGTGTGCCGTGGGCTGTCGTCGTCGCCATCACCCCGTGGAACGCTCCCCTGTTCACGGCCGGTTGGAACTCCGCCGCCCCGCTGGCCGCCGGCAACGCTGTTATCATCAAGCCCAGCGAATTCACCCCGGCCTCCTCGGTCCGGCTCGCCCAACTGGCCCACGAAGCGGGGCTGCCGGCCGGCGTATTCAACGTCGCGGCGGGACTGGGCCAGGCCGTGGGCGCCGCCCTCACCACCGACCGGCGCGTCGGCAAAATCAGCTTCATCGGCTCCGTCCCCACCGGGCGCCGGGTGGCCGTCGCGGCAGCGCAGGCCGGCATCCCCGCCCTGCTGGAACTCGGCGGAAAGAGCGCCAACATCGTGTTCGCCGACGCCGACCTGGACCGTGCCGCCGACGGCGCCGTCTCGGCGATCTTCTCCGGCGCCGGCCAGTCCTGCGTCGCCGGATCACGGCTCCTCGTGGAGCGCAGCGTCCACGCCCAGTTCGTCGAAATGGTCGCCGCGAAGGCTGCCCGGCTGCGGGTGGGTGACCCGCTGAGCGCGGACACCGAGGTGGGACCCATCATGACCGCCCAGCAGTTCGCCACCGTCAACTCCCTCATCGCAGCAGGAATTAACGACGGCGCTCGCCGGGTCACCGACTCGGCACTTCCGGATGCACTGGCCGGGTCCGCGCTTGCCGGCGGACACTGGGTCATGCCGACGCTGCTCGACGGCGTCACGCCGGCGAACCGCCTCGAAACCACGGAGGTCTTCGGCCCCGTGGTGGGCGCGGACGCGTTCGACACAGAGGCTGAAGCCATCGCCCGGGCGAACAACACCAACTTCGGCCTGGCCGGTGCGGTGTGGACCTCAGATATTTCCCGCGCCCACCACATTGCCCGCGAGGTGAAGGCCGGCACGTTCTGGATCAACTCCTACAAGACCATCCACGTGGCAGTCCCGTTCGGCGGCTTCGGCGATTCAGGCCACGGCCGTTCCTCCGGCCCCGGGGTCCTGGACGAGTACACCCAGACGAAGGCCGTCTGGGTTCCCACGCGCGCGGCAGGTTCCCCCTTCCCCTCGCTGTCCTACTAAAGCGTCCTCCTCATGCGTCTAACTGAAGCAGGCAGGTACTTATGGAACTGACAGACACAACCCCCGCGATGGCGACTCTCCGCAGGGCCCTCGCGGACGGCGTCGAACGCTGGAAGCCCCGGGTCCAGGCCCTGGCGCGGGACATCCACGCCCACAAGGAGATCTCCTTCGAGGAGGTCCGCTCGGCCGAAGCGGCAGCGGCCCTGCTGGAAGCGGGCGGCTTCGCGGTGGAACGCGGCACCGGCGGCCTGCCCACCGCCTTCACGGCGAGCGCCGGCAGCGGTGAACTGACTGTCGCGTTGTGCGTGGAATACGACGCACTCCCGGACATCGGCCATGCGTGCGGGCACAACCTGATCGCCGGCGCCTCCGTCGCAGCGGCCCCTGCGCTGCAGCCCTACGTCGACGAACTGGGCATCACGCTGAAGGCCATCGGAACGCCGGCAGAGGAGCACGGCGGCGGCAAGGTGCTCATGCTGGAACAGGGAGCGTTCGACGGCGTCGGGCTGGCTTTGATGGTCCATCCCGTTCAGGACGGCCTGACGTACAACCCGGCGGGGACCAGCGCCCAGGCCGTGGGCCGGTACAAGGCGACGTTCACCGGGAAGGCCGCGCACGCTGCGGCAGCGCCGCATCAGGCCGTGAACGCTGCAGACGCCGCCGTGCTGAGCCAGGTTGCGGTCGGCCTGCTGCGCCAGCAGATCCCCGGCGACCACCGCATCGCGCTCTACGTTGCCGAGGCCGGACATGTCACCAACATCATTCCGGACCGGGCGGTGGTCCAGTTTGAGTGCCGCGCCTTCACCCTGCCGGAATACGAGGCGCTGCTTGAGCGGGTCCGCCGCTGCTTCGAAGGGGCCGCGCTGGCCACCGGAACCACCTTGGACATCGAGGCGACCGAACCACTCTACGAACCGCTGCTCCAGGACAACGCCCTGGCTGCGCACTGGACGGCGGCGATGGACGCTTTCGGCAAGGACACCTCGCCCTCGGCCGGCCTCAGCGGCGGCTCAACCGACATGGGCAACATCTCCCAGGTCATCCCGTCCCTGCATCCCTGGCTCAGCATCCCCGGGGCCAACGTACCCATCCACTCGCACGCGTTCGCCGCGCTGGCCGACACCTCCGAGGCGTACGGCGTGATGTTCGAGGCAGCCACCGCGCTGGCCTGGACCGTCGCCGCCGCTGCCTCAACCCCCACCGAACGGGAACGCTTCACCAAAGCGGCATACCGCCGTCGTACTTTCACCCAGGAAGGCACATCATGAGTACCAGCACCACAACCGCGCGGACAGACAAAGCTGGTGCCCGGCTGACGCTTCCGGTCGCCGGGCTGGCGTTTGTCATTGCGCTGGCCGTGCAGTTCATCGGCCAGGCCAAGATCGATATCGGAATCGGCGCAATCGTCATCTTCCCCATGGTCTGGGGGCTCATCCTGGGGCTCCTCGTCTCCATCCAGAAGTTCAAGCCCCTGGGACTGGACCTGCAGCGCATCGCCGCCGCCCTGGTGGGCGTGGCCGTGCTGCTGCTGGTGGCCCGGCTGGCGTTCAACATCGGCCCCAGCCTCCCCAGCCTGATCAAGGCCGGGCCCGCGCTGCTGCTGCAGGAAGTGGGCCACCTGTTGGGCACCATCATGCTGGCGCTCCCCCTGGCCGTCCTGCTCCGGATGGGCAAGGCAACGGTAGGGGCCACGTTCTCCCTTGACCGGGAGCCCTCCTTCGCCATGGTCTCCGAAAAGTACGGCCCCGATTCGGACCAGTACCGGGGCGTGCTGGCCATGTACGTCTTCGGAACGCTGTTTGGCGCCGTGTACATCACGCTGCTCACCTCCCTGGTGGCCAACTGGAAGATCTTCGATCCACTGGCCCTGGCGATGGGCGCCGGCGTGGGATCCGGCTCCATGATGGCGGCGTCCTCGGCCAGTATCATCGCGGCCTACCCCGCGGACCAGGAAGCCATCCTGGGCATGGCGGCGGTGTCCAACCTGATCACCACCATCCTTGGCGTGTACGTGGGCATCTACATCGCGCTGCCGCTGGCGGACCGTTTCTACAAGCTCCTCACCCGCAAGCAGACCCGCGAAGCCGCCGCGGTTGCCGCCGGCGCAACCGGGGCCCCCGCCGAGCGCGGCCTGGCCGACATTGAGCGGGACGAGGCCCAGGCCGAAGAAAACCGGCGGTTCCGCGAACGCGTGGCCGAATCCTCCGCAGCCATCAAGCTCCCGCTGTGGCTGTCCCTGTCGGTCCTGACGGTCCTGGGCATCGGCACGGCGTCGGTGGCGGGCAAGGGCTTCAGCCTGACGATCGTCGCCGGGTACGGGATCATGCTGGCCCTGGTCCTGGTGAGCATTGCCCTGGCGAAGGTCACCAGGAAGATCTCGGCGATCGTCTACATCACCACCATCGGTGCCTACATCTCCAGCCCGTGGTTCTTCGGGGCGGCGGCGCTCACAACGGTCATCAAGACCGTCGACTTCCTGTCCATCGCCACGGTCATGCTGACGCTCGCGGGCCTGTCTTTGGGCAAGGACATCCCCTTGCTGAAGAACATCGGCTGGAAGATCATCCCGGTGGGCCTCGTGGCCATCACCGCGTCCTTCCTGCTCTCCACCGTGATCGCGGAGTTCGCCCTCGGGCTCTGGCACTAAGCACGGAGTTCTCGCGCCGCCGTTTGCGGCAGAACTGAGCGGACGACGGCGGGACCTCCCCGCCGTCGTCCGCTTGCGTTAGGGGCCGTTCCCCCACAGCCGCAGGGCACAAAGCAGCGTCAACTTTATTGAAGGTCAGCTTTCGGGTAGGCGCCCGGCCAGTCCTTGGAGCGACGGTTCACGGCCCAGCTCCACATGTGCGAAGGCCAGCGCCGCCGCCAGGTCCGCCTTGCCGTCATAAATGGCCTTGCAAAGGCTCAGGTGCTCCGCACACTGAACCTGGGGGTCACGATGCCCGGTCAAAGTGAAGAGCCACTGCATCCTGCCCAGCAGAGGCTTCATGGCGTACTCCAGCAGCGAGTTGCCCCCCATCGCCACGATCTCTGCATGCAGGGCCGTATTGGTGAGCGGTATCTGCGCATGGTCGTGGCGCAGGGTTGCTTCTTCTGCCTGGTCCATCATTTGCTGCAGCCGCGACGACGACCGGCCTCTTGCCGCGGCCTGGGCGGCGAGGCGTGCGGCGAGGACTTCCAGGCTGAGCCGCACCTCAAAGAGCTCGTTGACGTCGCGCAGGGTGATCTGCTTGACGGTGGCACCACGCCGGGGGGAGGCGTCAATGAAGCCTTCGGCTTCGAGCTGCTGCAGGGCTTCCCGGACGGGTACCCGGGAAACAGCCAGGGTCTGGGACAGGTCACGTTCCCTGAGCCGGGACCCTGGCGCGAAGTCACCTGAGATGATCAACTCCCGGATCCGTGCCCGGGCAGTGTCAGCCGAGGACGCGGGAGCTTCCGCTTGGACTGTCATTCATGCCTCCCGTTATTGCTGCGACATCATACTTCCGCGCTTACTCAGTTATTCAGCTCCACGCGGGTGCCAACCCCGTGATTGAGCGCAGCGTCATACAGGAGCCGCCCGATGGCAAGATCCTGCAGACCGATACCAACCGAGTTGAACAAGGTTACGTCCTCATCACCAAGGCGACCTGCTTTTGTCCCCGCCGCCACGTCGCCGAGCTCGGCTTCCACATCCTCAAAGCTCATCACACCTTCGGCCACCGGGATGATCAGCCCGCCGGATTTGGCTCTGGCCGTGGCCAGGCTGTCCACGAAGACCCTTGCCCTCACCATGCCCGCCGAATCAATCTCCCGGTGGTCCGCCCGCGGACGGGATCCGACGGCGTTCACATGCAGTCCGGGCTGGAACCACTCGCCCATAACCAACGGCTCAACGGCTGGCGTGAGGGTGCACAGCACGTCGGCAGCCTCCACAACTTCCCGAACGCTGGCCGCCCGCGTGACGTTCAGGCCGTAATGGGAAATCTCGCCGCAGAAGGCGGCGACGGTGTCCGCGGAACGGGACCACACCACGACGTTTTCAATCGGGAGGACGGCCAGCATGGCTTCCACGTGGGCAACGGCCAGGGCGCCTGCACCGACCAGTCCCAGGGTGGTGCTGCCGGGCCTCGCAAGGAGTTTCGTCGCCACGGCACTGGCGGCGGCAGTGCGGACCCGGGTGGGGACTTTGCCGTCCAGGATGGCCAGGGTTTCGCCGGTTAGCTGGGAGACAAGCATGATCGTGGACCGCTGCGTGGGCAGGCCGGACTCCCGGTTTGCCGGGATGTCCGCCAGTAATTTGACGGACGCCAGCTCCTCGGCGCTGGACAGCGCTGCCATCGGCAGGAACCTCGCGTCCGAGGACGGCAGGAGGAGCGAATCCGGCGCAGGCTGAAAGGCGGTGCCCCGGCTGAGGCCGGCAAAGACGCGTTCGACGGCGGCAATGGTCCCGGGCATATTGGCCAGGGCTTGGAGCTCGGAGGCTTTAAGAATCAAGGTCATGGGTGGCTTTCTGGATTGGGAGGGCGCGTTTGCCCGGGCAGGAGGAAGATGGGAGGGGACAGCGTCGCGCTTATCCATAACGACCGATCAGAGGTCATTCCGCACAAGGACTCCCTGCGCCACCACGGCCCTGATTTCTTCCAGGGCCGAGGCACTGTTCAAGGGATCAGCGTCCACGATGACCGCGTCTGCAAAGGAACCGCGCACCAGGCGTCCTGCACTCTCACTCCAGCCGAGCAGGGCGGCGGCATTGACTGTCGCGGCCCTGAGCGCGTCCAGTGGTGAAAGCCCGGCCTCAGCAAGTAGACGCGCTTCTGTGCCTATGGGGGTCACATCGGATCCGAAGGAGTCCGTCCCTGCCACCACCGTCACACCGGCTTCATGGGCAGCCCTCACTGCTGCTTTGATGATGGGCGTGTACTCCGTGCCGCGGGCGGCAAGGATCGGGTTGGAAGAGCCTGCCATGCTCGTGATGGCGTCCAATGTGGGTGTGAAGTAAGTGCCACGGCGGGCCATCCGGGAGATGGTCTCTTCGCTGACGAAGACGCCGTGCTCGATGCTGCGCACACCGGCCCGGACGGCACCATCTATCCCCTCTGCGCTGTAGGCGTGGCAAAGCACGCCTGCTTTGCCTGCGGCCTTGACCACCGCAGAGAGCTGTTCGTAGTTGTAGACCAGTTCGCGGGGGTCTTGTTCCGCCAGGCCCGCCCGGGGATTGGCTCGGGTCTTGATCACCTGGGCACCTCGTTTCAGGTTGACGCGGGTGAGGTAGGCAAGGTCCGTCGGTGCTGTGACTCCCCCGGACAAGGACGCGAGCGGTGCAAGGTCCGGGTCTGCGAGGAGCGAGTCCCCGAGATCGGGTGAGATGAACAGCCCGGCCGGGCTCATCCGGGGTGAGGCGCCGGCGGCCCAGGCAGGCAGGGCAGCGAGGGCGACGTCCTGATAGAAGCTGCTTGAACCACTTCTGACGCTGGTCGCTCCGCCCTGCAGGATGGCCCGCGCATCCGAAAGCGCGTTCGCATGAACATGCACGTCGATGAGGCCGGGAAGGACCCACCGGCCGGAGGCATCCACGATGCGGGCACGGCCTGCAAGGGCGGCTACCGCACGCCGTGTTTCCTCCCGGGTGCCGACCGCGGTGACCTTGCCTCCTTCCAGCACAAGGACCCCGTCCTGCACTGCATTGCCCGTCTTGGGGTCCACTATGGTGCCGCCCTCGATGATCATCGGCGGGGGCGAAGCGGGGCGGTCAGGGTAGCCGGGGCTTGATTCGTTACCCGCTGCCCGCGCTGCCGGGGCACTTCCAAGCTGGGCAGCCAGGCTTGCCACCGAGATTCCCGCCAGGGCGGCCGCCCCGGCCAGGATGCCGCGGCGTGGAACCGCAGTTGGAGGCAGGGCAGCAGAGGTGTGATCGTGCAGGCACATTGTTCTCTCCAATGGGAAGGGCCCTGACGCAGGAGCGGCGGGTCCGATGTCAATAGGTCAAAGTCGTGGTTCCACCGAGGGCGGATGAGCTTCCCCCACAGTGTGCTGGTGGCCCTCGCGTGACTTCATCATATCGCTTTTGGTATACCAAGCCAAGGGGTGATCAGATGAAGAGCCGAAGGTTGCGGTCGTTACGAGGCGGCGATCGGCTGAGCGATTTCCGCGCGTGGATAGGTGGGTGGAAACAGCTCGTCAGACTCCCGGAGCCGGGCGTCCCGTACCGAGTAGGCCGCCCGCATCGCGTCGAACAGCCGCTGCCCCTCAACCCGCAGCGCGTCGAGGTCGATGCCGGGCAGGGCGCCGCCGACCACGACGGGGCGCCCTGCCACGAAGGTATCGGTCACCTGGCGCGCCGTCCCGTTGAGCACGAGCGTGCGCAGCGGGTCTTCGACGACACCGTCGCCGAAGTTGGCCAGGGAGACCACCGTAATGTCGGCCTGCATGCCGGGGGCAAGCCTCCCCAGGTCAGCCCGTCCGAGGGCGCGCGCGCCGCCGAGGGTCGCGGCGTCGAAGTAGTCGGCCAGGGCCCCGGCGTCAGGCCTCCCCTCGACCAGCCGGGTCAGGTGCATGCCGGCGTCCATGCCGCGCACAAGATCCGGCGGAAAGGAGTCAGTACCCAGGCAAATGTTGATGCCTGCCTCGCGGAAACGGTCGAACGAAACAAGCTGCTTCTGGTAGCGGAACGATGTCAGCGGGCAGTGGACAATGCTGACGCCGTGGCGGGCCAGCGTGTCAAGCGGGCCGCCCGGCGCTGACGCGGCAGGGTCCGTGCCGTTGATCACCACACCATGCGGGATAAGAAGCCGTGTGCCGAACAGCCCGGTGGATTCGAGCAGTTCCAGGACGCCGCGTCCAGTGGAGTGCTGCAGGAACCCGTCCTCGAGCGGGGACTGGAGGCAGTGGAGCCGGACCAGCGCGTCCCGCTCCCTGGCGATCCGCGCCGTCTCCCGCATGAGGTCTTCGGACAGCGTCTCAATGCGGCACGGCAGCAAGGCCCCGGTGACCAGCGGGTCTGCGAGACCCGCGGCGTAGTCCATGAAGCGCTCTGCGTCGCGCAGGCCCGCAAGCCCCCGGGTCTCGTCGAAGTGGACCTCGCGGTCGCCTGCGGCAGTGATGACATGGACCCCGGAACGGTAGGCCGGCCCCAGGTAGCCGCGCAGTCCGATCCGCCGGCTTATCTCTGCCATGTCCACGAGCTCATCGAGGCCCTCAGCCCAGGAACTGTGGATTTCCGAGGCGATCGGCATGTAGGTCGTGATGCCGTGCAGGGCGAGCTGCGCCAAGGCGAACTCGCGGACCGTGGCGCGCTCCGATGGCGTGAATACGTCCCGGCGACGGTTGGCGAAGTAGTCATCCGACCACAGGTGTCCGGCGGCGACATCGGGCGAGGGCCACGAGTCCAGGATGAGGTGATCGATGTCGGCGAGGGCGTCGAGGTCTATCAGGCCGGGCATGACCAAACTCTGGCCATAGTCGCGCTCCTCATCAACCGGGCCCTCGTAGTTGCGCCCCACGAAGACGATGGAATCCCCCTCGAAGACGACTTCGCCGTCCTCGATAAGCGTGTGCCGTGTTCCGTCGAACCCCAGAACGTACCGGGCCGAGATTTTCTTGTACAACGTGCCTCCTTGGCGAACTGCCGATAAATGTGACTTGCCTCTCAATGGGTACGAGTATACAGTCACTTGGTATACCAAGAATCGGATTCCGCAATGCGGATGCTTTTGTTCTGATCCCTGATCCCCCCTCGAAAGGCCTGCGTCATGCGCAATGAAGCGAAGACCACAGGCGGCTCCGTGTCCGCCCTAGTGGACGCGCCGCCGTCCCGTTCTTTCCGCGCCCGCCCCGCCATGTGGTTCGCGATGATCGCACTCTCCACCGCCATCTGTGCCGTGGCCATCACGATCGGCACTCATAAGTTCCAGCTCGGCCCGGCCGCAATCGTCCTGATGCCCATCCTGTGGACCGTGCTCATCGGCGGACTCCTCGGTGTCCAGAAATGGAAACCCATCGGAGGGCGTGCCCGTGCAGTGTCCACGCACCTTCTGGACGTAGCCATCGTCTTCTTCCTGGCAGGCCTCGGCACTCAAATTGGCCCGTCGCTGACGAAGTTCACCGACATCGGCCCCGCGATACTCCTGCAGGAGGTCGGGCACGTGGTCGGCACGGTGATCCTGGCCCTGCCGGTCGCAGTGGCCCTTGGATTGGGCCGCACTGCGATCGGCGCCACCTGGTCGATCGACCGTGAGTCCTACCTTGCCTTCGCCATCCAGCGCTTCGGCGTCCGCTCCCCCGAATACCGCGGTGTGTTCGCCGTGTGGGTGCTGGGCAGCGTCTTTGGCGCCGTGTTCATCTCCCTCCTGGCCGGTCTTCTCGGCGGAATGGACTTCTTTGATCCCCGAGCCCTCGCGTTGGGCCTGGGACTGGGGTCCGCCTCCATGATGCTCGGGGGCGTGGGCGCCCTGTCCATCCTGTATCCGGAGATGGCCGGGGAGATCATGGCCCTCGCCGCACTGTCCAACCTCGTCACCAACATCGTCGGCTTCTACGCAGGTGTCTTTATCGCGCTGCCCATGTGCCAGAAGCTCTACAAGATGTGGTCCCGCATTTTCGGACGGGACGACCTTGGCCGCCTTGTCCGCCGCGGCGCCCTCATGGGCGCTGCGGCTGGAACCCCAGCGGGCAGCTCAGGCCCGGCATACCCGGGCGGCGCAGTGATCGAGCCCGGTGAGGCGCCGGGCATCGACACCGTGGACGTCAACAGCATCGAAGAGGACCCCACCGTTGTCCGGACACCCAAGACGTGGCTCATCGCGTTCGCCGCGACCGGGGTGGCCGGCTTCCTGCTCAACGCCCTCGGCACAGGTTCACTGCTGCCACTGGATGCCGTCGGCGTCCTCATCCTGCTGGCCCTCACCGCCATCGCGCTTGGGCTCGCGAAGCTCGTCCCGGTGGTTCCGTCCAGCATCTGGGTCCTGGCTCTGGCCACCATTGCCTCCGCGACGTTCCTACCCATCGGCCCCTTCGTCGCCTCCACTACGCAGCACATCAGCGTCCTCTTCGCCGGCCTGCCCATGATCGCCCTGATCGGCATGTCACTCGGCCGTGACGTCAAGGCCCTGCGCTCACTGAGCTGGAAGATCGTCATCGTCGCCCTGATGACGTTCACGGCGAGCTTCGTCGCCGCAGCGGCCATCGCGCAGGCTGCCTTCCACTTCTAGTACATGCTGCTTCTAGTACATGCTGCGGTAGGGGAGGCACCGGTCCCGCGGGATCGGTGCCTCCCCTACCGCATTCACAGCCCAGCCGAAAGGAATGAACAATGCTCATTACCAACGTCCGCCCCTGGGGCGGGGACGCCGTGGACCTCGAAGTTCTGCAGGGGCGGATCGCGGCCGTTCACCCCGCGGGGACTGCCGTCGTAGCCGCGGACGCCGCCGGCGGGGAAGTCGACGGACGGGGCCGGATCGCCGTGCCCGCGTTCACCGACGTGCACGTCCACCTCGACTCGACCCGGATCGGGCTGCCGTTCCGGGAGCACACAGCCTCGCCCGGCGTGTGGAACATGATGTGCAACGACCGGGAAAACTGGCGCGACACCCCCATCCCCTACGGGGATGTCGTGGCCGGAACGCTGGAACGAATGATTGCGCGGGGCACCACCCGCGTTCGTTCCTACGCCCAGATCGACGTGGACTGCAAGCTTGAGCGCTTCGAGGCAGTCATGGCCGCGAAGGAGCACTTCGCCCACGCCGCCGACGTAGAGGTCATGGCTTTCCCCCAGGCAGGCCTCCTGCTTGAAGACGGCACTATCCCGCTTCTCGAGGAGGCCCTCCGGGCGGGGGCGACGACCATCGGCGGCATTGATCCCTGCCAGCTGGACCGTGACCCGGTTCGCCATCTGGACATCGTCTTCGGTCTGGCGGAGAAGTACGGCGTCGACGTCGACATTCATCTACACGAGCCTGGCCACCTGGGGGTCTTCAGCGCGGAACTTATCTTCGAACGCACCCGCGCTCTGGGGATGGAGGGTCGCGTCTCGCTGTCCCACGCGTACGATCTCGCCAATGTCCACCCCGACGTGACCGCTCGGCTGGTGGAGCAGATGGCCGAGCTCGACATTGCCTGGGCGACGGTCGCCCCGGCAAGCGGCGGCACGCAATTCGACCTCGCCCGGATGACGGAGGCGGGGATCCGTGTCGGTTTGGGCGAGGACGGGCAGAGGGACTACTGGAGCCCATACGGCACTTGCGACATGCTCGACCGCACTTGGCAGTTGGCGTTCACACACCGGCTGCGCAAGGACCGGCTGATCGAGCACTGTGCGGCGATCGCCACCATTGGAGGCGCGTCCATCATGGACCGCACCGTCCAGCGCCTCACCAGTCCCGACGACCGGCCGGGCCTGGCTCGCGGAGATCGGGCCGACATCGTCCTGGTTGACGGCGAGACCATCACGAGCACCGTCATGGACCGCGGCACCGACCGCACTGTCATCCACGATGGCAGGCTCGTCGCCGACAGGCTGGTCGTTCTTCCGAACCCGGCCGCCTAGGCAGCCCGCCGCCTTCCCACTGGCCGGCAGGGTCCGGACGCGCGCCGGTTTCCGCGTGATCGACTGCCCGGCGCCGGCCCGTTGAGAACGTCGTCGAGATACATCGCCGTGACCGTGTCCACAACCGTCAGTTGTCAGTAAACTGGACCGCATGACCCAGCACGAACCGGCCCCGGCCGGGGTGGCTGCGGCTCAAGGCCCGGCCGGTCCCGATGCCATCGAGACGTCATTACGCACGTCGGCACAGCGGTCCCGCACGTTCGCCGGGATCCTGGTGAACACGGCCCTGGCCAACATCACCACCAGCTATCTGTGGTTCGCCCTGACGTTCTGGGTCTACTTGGAGACGCGCAACGTGATCGCCACCGGGGTGATCGGCGGCGCGTACATGTTGTTGATCGCCCTTTCCAGTATCAGCTTCGGCACGTTCGTGGACCGGTACCGCAAGCTGGCGGTGATGCGCTTCGCCGCCGGGTTCACCCTGGTGATGTTCGTGCTTTCAGGGGTCATGTTCCTGCTGACACCCGCCGCCAGCCTGCTGGACCTGGCACAGCCGTGGTTCTGGATCTTCGCCGTGATCATCCTGATTGGCGCGGTGGTGGAGAACATGCGCAACGTCGCCCTCTCCACCACGGTCACCATCCTCATCGAGCCCGACCGGCGGGCCAATGCCAACGGCATGGTGGGCATGGTGCAGGGGCTGGCGTTCATCGTCACCTCGGTGCTCTCCGGCCTGTCCGTGGGGCTGCTGGGCATGGGCTGGACGGTGGTCGTCGCCGTGGTGCTTACGGTGCTGGCCTTCGCGCACCTGCTCACGCTGCGTATGCCGGAGGAAGTGCGGGTGGCCGCCACGGACGCCCACAGCGCCTTCGACCTGCGCGGCTCCATTGCCGCCGTCCTGGCCATTGCGGGACTGTTCGCGCTGATCCTGTTCTCCACGTTCAACAACTTCATCGGCGGCGTCTACATGGCGCTGATGGACCCCTATGGCCTGGAGATGTTCCCCGTGGAGCTGTGGGGGGCCGTCTTCGCGTTCGGCTCCACCGGGTTCATCATTGGCGGAGCGCTGATCGGGAAGTTCGGGCTGGGGTCCAACCCGCTGCGCACCCTGCTCATCGCGGTGATCCTGATGGGGGCCCTCGGTGCGGTCTTTACCGTGCGGGAATGGGCATGGCTGTATGTCGTGGGCATCTGGCTTTACCTGATCCTCGTGCCTTTCGCGGAGGCCGCGGAGCAGACGGTCATCCAGCAGGTGGTCCCTTTGAATCGGCAGGGCCGGGTGTTCGGATTCGCCATGGCGTTCGAGTCCGCGGCGGCACCGATCACCGCGTTCCTCATAGCGCCGATCGCGCAGTTCTGGATCATCCCGTACGCGCGGTCCGCTGAGGGCGCCGCCCAGCTCGCCCCGCTGCTGGGCGAGGGCACCTCCCGCGGCATCGCCCTGGTGTTCCTGGTGGCCGGGATCATCATGATCGCCGCCGCATTTCTGGCCTTCCTTACCCCGGTCTACCGGCGGGTCTCGGCGTCGTATGCGCGGGAGGCTGAACAAGCGCCGGAGACGGCGGAATCGCCCCCTCTGGATGAGTAGGGAGTACGGAAAGCGTACGACGGCGGGACCTCCCGCCGTCGTACGCTTGCGTTGGTGCCGCTTACCTACAGGGCCGAGCAGCCGCCTACCTGTCGACCAGCGTGATGTCGAATGAGTACAGGTCCGGACGGTAGGAATGACGGCCGATCTCGACAGCCTTCCCGAGGCTGTCATAGACCCGGCGGTTGACGGTCAGTACCGGAGCTCCGGGAGCCATTTCAAGGAGCCGCTCCTCGTCAGGTTCGGCTGTTCGGGCGCCGATGTTCTGCTTGGCCACCCGCAGGGTTGCGCCGCGGGCTCGCATCAACCGGTACAGGCTGCCTTGCTCCAACTGTCCGTGCGACAAGGCGGCGAACCTTTCCGGCAGGTAGTTCTCGAGTATGGCGAACGGAACGCCGTCTGCGAGACGTATCCTGCGCAGGTGGAAGACCTTGGCGCCGGGTCCCAGGCCGAGGGCTTCGGCAACGTGCGGAGGGGCTGTTATGAGCTCGTGCGCCAGAACGCGGGAACTCGGACGCTTGCCATGGCTGGACAGGTCTTCAAAGAGGCTGGACAGGGCCACATCCCGGGTGAGCTGGCCGTGGACAACCTGGGTGCCGATTCCCCGGCTTTTCACGAGGAGCCCTTTGTCGACGAGTTCCTGGATCGCGTGGCGGATGGTCGGCCGTGAGAGGCGCAGCCTTCGCCCCAGAACCATCTCGTTCTCCAGGCGTGCACCGGCGGGCAGGTGGCCGGTGAGAATTGCTTGCTCAATGCGTGACGAGACCTGGAAGTAGAGGGGAACGGGACCTGCACGGTCGACATCCACGAAGAGGTCCTCGGGCAAGACGATTTGATCCTGCAACACTATGGTCCTCCAGAATGACGTTGCGAACGTGTAGGGGCAGGAAGCCGGCCGACGTCCGTTGAGCAGGAGGCCGTGACGCCTGCTCGACTCGACGGCCCTGCCGCCCCATGGGCAAGGCCGTCGCCGAGGAACCTCTTCCGAGGCGGGTGCCGGGTCTCGTGATCACCGGATTGTCCGGTCAGGCCGCGGTGGCGTTCTCACGGTATCGGCGGATGCCAAGTTCACCTTCGACGACGGCGGCTGTCAGTTCTTCGACGCTCGTGTCTTCGCGGCGAACGTCGAGGATCTTGCGCCCGTGGTTCATGACGATGTGCCGATCGCAGACTTCGAAGGCGTGGTGAAGGTTGTGGGTGACCAGCACGGAGCTGATTCCATCGGCCTTCAGTGCCCGCAGGTAGTCCAGCAATGCTTCCGTGGCGCGCACCGCGAGCGCGGAGGTCGGTTCGTCAAGGATCAGGAGGCTGCGCTTGAAGTGGACGGCCCGGGCAATGGCTACCGCTTGCGCCTGACCTCCGGACAGCGACAAGACAAGCTGCTTGGAGCTCTTGATGCCCTCAATGGTCACCACGGAGTCCAGGATTTCGGAGGTGATGGCATCCATCTCCTTGACCTTCATCAAACCAAGGCGGTTCGTGATCTCACGGCCCATAAAGATGTTGCGGCTAATCGACATCTGCGGGACCAGGGCCGAGTCCTGGAAGATCGTTTCGATGCCCAGGCTCTCGGTCAGGGCCCGGTTCACGTGCGGGTGCTTGGTGCCGTCCCAGGAGAAGTCGCCTGCGGTGGCCGCGACCACGCCCGACATGATCTTGACCAGGGTCGACTTACCGGCGCCGTTGTCGCCAAGGAGGCCCACAACCTCGCCTTTTCCGATATCGAAAGACACATCGTCCAAGACAGTGTTGACGCCGTACTTCTTGGTGATGCCCTCAATCCGGAGCAGGTAGTCCTCGTTGATGGTCATGATGCTTTGCCTTCCATGAGCTTGTTGAAGATAGCGGCGACCACGATGATCAGGCCGACGAAGAGCTGGATGTAGAAACCGGGCGCCTTGCCCAGGATCAGGCCGTTTTCGATGATGCGGATCAAGGCGGCGCCAACGATCATGCCGATGATGGTTCCCCGTCCTCCGAGGAGGGAGGTTCCGCCGACCACGGCAGCGGCAATCGCCATCAGGGTGTAATCCTCCGTGGAACCAGGCTGCATGGAGGAGGTCCGGACCGAGATCAGGATGCTGGCCAAGCCCACCATCGCTCCGAACAGGGCGTAGGAGAGGAGCTTGACCTTGAGCGGGTTGATGGAGATCGCCCTTGCGGCCGATGCGTTGCCGCCGACGGCGAAGATATGGTTGCCGAGCTTGTGGCGGTGCAGGAAGAACCACGCCACGACTCCCACCACGATCATCCAGAGCAACTGCGAGCGGAAGAAACCGAAATCGCCGGCGAAGAGGGTGACGAGTGCTTCGTCTTTGCCCTTGCGCAGCAGCGCCGGTGCCGTGCCGTTGATGAAGATGCTGGCGCCGGTCCAGAAAAACGCCATGCCAAGAGTCGCGATGAAGGACGGGATGCCTGTGATTACCACGATCAGTCCGTTGATCAGGGCAATACCGGTTGCCGCGGCGATTGCGGCCAGGACCCCCCAGCCCCAGCCGAACGAGTTGGAGACGTGAATGAACGTGATGGAAGAGAACCCGATACTCGCGCCCAGGGAGAGGTCGAATTCTCCGGCGATCATCAGGATCCCGACTCCGATGGCAAGGATGGCCAATACCGGAATGCTCTGGGAGATGACGCCCGAGAGGTTGTTGGCCGAAAGGAATGGGAAGGCGGGGCTGGCGATGCTGGCGATGACAAAGCCGATGATGACGACCGCCAGGATCGCGCCGATTTCGAGGGCTCCGCGGCCACGGGTGTAGCGGATGTAGTCCTTGAATTTCTCGGCTGTTGTGACGGGTTGGTTATCGGCAAGACGGCGTATTTTGGTGATGGCCCCTGTTTCCAACGGCGCCGTGAGGACGTGTTGGTCGGTGCCTGTGTCTTGTGGTGACATGACCTGAACTTTCGATGGCAGCGGCGTCGATGCCGCGGAATGGAAGAGGTGGGCACTGAGGCCCGGACGGGGGACGGGACGGGGGCGTTGCCGCCGCCCCGTCCCCCTTATGCCGCAGTTACCAGCGGACGCCCTGGAGGTCCGGCGCTTCGAGGTTTTCCACGTTTGTCTTGTCGATGAGGGAGACGCCGCCGGAGTTGATGTTTGCCGGTGCCAGGCCGAAGTCGATGGCAAGGGCGCTCTGCATCAGCGACTGGAATCCTTGGACGAAGCCCTGCTGGTCAGCCGTGGCGATGATGTCCCCGGCCTTGATGCCGTCGATAACCTGGGGGGAGGTGTCAAAGCCCACGATAGGAACCTTCACGCCGGCTGCCTCCATGGCAGCCAGGATGTTGCGGTGCGGGGTGCCTCCCAAGGGGGCCACGGCTTTAACGTCCTTGTTGGCGATGAGCCACGAGGTGAGGGAGTTCAGTGCTTCCTCATCGGAAGCGGAGGTCCGGAGGTACTCGCCCTTCGCCCCCACCTTGTCGAGCGCTTTCTGCACGCCGCCGCCGCGCTGGATGGCGTAGTTCTGCTCGGGCTCCTCGGCTGGGAAGAGGACCTTGTCGCCGGCGCCCAGCTTGGCCTCCGCAGCGAGACGCTCGCCAACGAGCGTGCCCACCTCGAAGAAGTCCTGGCCAACGAAACCGCTGACGCAGTCAGCGGCGCTCTCAGGTGCCGGAACGTTGTAGGCAACAACCTTGATGCCTGCCTTTGAGGCGTCGCACGCCACCTTGACCCACTTCTCGCCTTCGTTGAAAGGCATCACGATGACGGCGGGCTTGGACGCCGTGGCTGTTGCCACGAGGTCCACCATCTTGTCCGGATCGGCATCCGCGGTCTGGTGCGTCAGCTGCAGGCCGCCGAGAGTGGAGGCGTCTTCCGCTCCCTTGAGGATCTGGGCCCAGAATGCGTCGCCGGCAGGGTTGTAGTACGTCAGGAAGTAAACGCTGCGGTTTTCGGCGCGGCTGCCGAACTTGTCGGCCAGGCCGGTGGTTGATGATGCAGTGGACGTTGCGGTGCAGCCTGCCAGCGCCAGCGTAGCCACGCCCGCCATGGCAATTACGCCGAGTCCTCGCTTGAACGTAGAAATAGGTTTCACTTCGTCGTGTCCTTCTCATAGGTGCCGAAGCCTGCCTCCATCCAGAACTGATGCTCTTTGGGAGTGCCGATCTTCGACTTATTGTCAGGACATTCTTACGCCCAATTACTGGCACGTGCAAGACCTTTTCAATAAAAACTGTCTCGTGCCAGTTTTGTGACGCAGGGCACACGGTGTGATTGCGGATGCGGGCATACACCTCCCGCGTGAGAAGCTGCGCCGGGACGTCGACGTCAGCGCCGGCTCACCTGGGCTGCAGTTGCGCCTCTGACCGGGGCTGGCCGGTACTTCCCCGGATGACCAGCGTGGGAACGATCATGCGTTCCTGGGGCGTTGAATCCTGGTCTGACATCATTTGAACGGCGGCCTCAACGGCTGCCGTGCTCATTTCCGCGGGATCCTGGCGGACGCTCGTCAGGTCAAGGAACGACAGCCTGGCGATGCGGCTGTCATCGTAGCCCGTGACCGAAATATCCTCGGGCACCCGCAATCCGGCACGCAGAAGCCTATGGATCAGGCCCATGGCAGCGTGGTCGTTGGAGCAGACCACCGCGGTGGGCATGACAGGCTCCGCGAGAAGCGACTCGGCGGCACTGGCGCCGGATTCCTCGGTAAAGTCCCCGCCAATCTCCCGGACCTGCGAGGGCAGTCCGTGCCTGTCCATGGCTGTCACGTATCCCTGGTGGCGGGCAGCGAATTCAGGAAGTGAACGCGTCAGCACGTAGGCAATATCCCGGTGCCCGAGTTCCACCAAATGGTCCACGGCCGCCGCGATCCCCCGTTGCCCGTCTGACCTGACAGCACTGCAGACACCCTGCGGCAGAGGTCTGCCGATGCTGACCACCGGCAGCCTCTTTGCCAGTTTCCGCAGCTCGTTTACCGGCGTTTCCGCCGAAATCAGAATGACGGACTCGGTGCGGAACCCGAGCAGTTCCGTGATGGCATCCCGCTCGTCCCGCGTCGCCGTCAAAGCACCGAGAATCAGGTTGTAGCCACGCTCGTGGGCCGCCGCATAGAGGGCTTCAACAATGTCGTCCGCGGATGAGTGGGCGGGATTGAAGAGGACGCCGATGTAGTTGCTGCTCCGCCGGCGAAGTGACCGTGCTGCTATGTCCGGGCTGTATCCGAGCTCGGAAGCTGCCTCAAAGATGCGTTCCCGCGTCGAGGAACTGACGCCCGCCTCATTGCGGAAGGCGAGCCCCACAAGCTGCCGTGAAACGCCGACGCGAGTGGCGACGTCCATCATGGTCGGCCGTTTAGAGATCACTTGGACATCCTATACGCGGCGGGTGGACGGCCCTCCGCTGGGTTTGTCAGGACATCCCTTGACGAAAAACTGGCACGTGCTAGTCTTTAGGAAATCCCGCTCAGATCCCCCTTCCTCACACGGCTGAGGTCTCGTTCCCTCATCCACGCAAACCCACGAAAGCAGGACCTACCAATGTCGTTAGCCACTGATCCGAACACCACCGACATCCAGCAATGCCCTTTCAGCGGCGCCGCACTCGCTGGCGAAGAAGCACGCATGCCGGACCCGGCCGCGGCGACCAGGATTGGCGCGAATCCCGGCCCGGAGACTGATCCCGGCGTCTTCTACGATCCGCTCTCTTACGCCGCGTATGACCATCCCTATGAGCTGTACAAAATCCTGCGGGACAAGGCGCCGGTCTACTACAACGAGCGCCGCGACCTTTATGTCGTCTCGCGTTACGCCGATGTCCAGGCAGGCCTGCGAAACCACGAGCAGCTCTCCAGCGCCCTGGGCAACGACATGGACGGTACCCATGCTTCCTATGGGGCGGGCAACCTGATCATGGTTGATGCTCCCCGGCATACCTCTCTGCGATCGGCCGTCCGTCGCGTCTTTGTCGGTCGCGAGATACTGGCCAAGGAAGACGGCATCAGGGAACTGGCCCGCCACCTGATCACGGAACTCCGTGAGAACGGGGGTGGTGATTTTGCCACCGAGGTGGCGCTTCCGTTGGCCATCGGTGCGGCGACGAAAATGATTGGCATGGCCGTTGAGGACAGCGGAGTGCTGCAGGAGCATCTCCTGCGCTCCATGGTGCGGACGGTCGGCGAGTTCGGCGTGCCGGACGACGCCGCCATCTCCAATCAGGAAGCCGAAGAGCACATCGCGGAAGTGTTTGGGAAGCGGAGCGAAGAGGTCGAGGCCGGCGGCACCGCCACAGGGTCGGAGGCCATCACACAGATCATCCTCGGGATGCACGCCGGCAAGGTGGAGCCGGATGAACAGGTGGGCCTCGCCCATCTGATCCTGTCGGCAGCTATCGACGCCCCCGCCGCCCTCCTCACCAACCTCGTGGCCACCCTCGACAAGTTCCCGGCCTTCCAGCGCCGCCTCGCCGAGGACCCGGCCGCCATTCCCGCCTTTGTGGAGGAGACACTCCGTTTCGACACCCCCGGCCAGAACCTCTGCCGGCAGACCACCGCCGAGATCACCATCGCCGGCGTGACCATACCGGCGGACTCCCGTGTGATGTTCCTGCTGGGCTCCGCCAACCGGGACGACCGGGTCTTCCAGAACCCGGACTTCTTTGATATCAGCCGCGAGCTGACGCCGGAGAACCGCATCATGACCTTCGGCGACGGTATCCACGCCTGCCTGGGCGCACCCCTAGCCCGGCTTGCCGGACGCGTCCTCGTGGAGACTCTCATCGAAGGCCCTGAGATCCGCGTCGTCGGATTGCCCGAGCGCTGGGCAAAGCAAATGGTCCGCGGCTTCGCAACGCTTCCGGTGAAGTTCGTTGACTGAGCGCAACGCAGCGGTCGTGAACATGCACCAGTCAAGCCTGAGCAATGACGAGGTCAACGTCTGGGAGGACCTCTCCGGCCTCCTGCCAGAGTCACGCGGCTGGATGCACTCCGGTGTCGCCGTCCTCAGCGACGGCAGAATTCTCTGCGCCCACCCGGAAGGCCGCGACCTATTGGTTATCGACCCTTCAGGTGGCGCCGAAACCATACCAACGTCCCTGACCGAAATGCACAGCATTTTCACCTGCGACCGTGACGGCGAGGAAGTCATCGCCGTGGCCGATCCCGGGCACCGCTTCGTCGAGGATCCCGCCGACACGTCGGCCTACACCGATCACTTCTCGCCGGGGCGCGCAGTGATCCTGAACCGGGACGGAAGCGTCCTCCTCGAACTGGAATGCCCGCCACTGCCTGAATACGCCACGGAGCAATGGCGCCCGACGTCGATCGCCGTCGACGACTCCCGATACACCGGTAGCGGGGACATCTGGGTAGCCGACGGGTACGGCGCCAGCCTGGTGCACCGCTTCGATGCCTCCGGCCGCTACCTCGAAACGCGGGACGGCGCAGAAACGGGCACCCCCTTCGCCTGCCCCCACGGGATACTGCTGCGGACTGACCACGGGCACCTCGAAATCTACGTGGCGGACCGCACCAACCGCCGAATCGTAGTCATGGACCGGAACGGAATGCAGTCGCGGATCCTGGGCGAAGGACTCCTGGACAGCCCGTCCTCGCTCGTTCTCGTGGAGGACCGGATCTACGTCACCGAACTCTTCGGCGGAGTCGCGAGGTTCGACGGCGATGCATTCACCCGCGTCCTGGAACGGGCCCGGCCCCGGTCGAACGAGGACGATGCCTGGCCCAACCGCCGCACTCCCGAGGGCCTGGACGGACCGGTTGTGGACCCGGGGTTCTTCAACAGCCCCCACGGAATCGCTGCCGACGGTCACTGGCTCTACGTCACCGAGTGGTTCATCGGCGGGCGGCTCAGCCGCCTGTCACTCGCGCAGTACTAGAACACACTTCCCCTCACCGCATCCCACGCGACGACTTTCAGATTGAGAGCAGGACCATGAGCACAACAGAGACCATCTCCGGGCCGATTTCGGACCTCACCCTCGAAGAGGCCTATTTCGTTGCCCGCGTCGCGGCGAAGACACACGCAGCCGACGACGTCGTACTCCTCACCCTCCAGCACCAGGACGGCGAAGACCTTCCGCCGTGGCGACCCGGCGCCCACATTGACCTGGTTCTTTCGAACGGCCTGACGCGGCAGTACTCCCTCTGCGGCGATCCGACAGATCGGAGCAGCTACGTCGTTGGTGTCCTCAATGCGCCCAACAGCCGAGGCGGCTCGCAGTACGTTCACGAGTCGCTGGCTGCCGGCGATTCGGTGACTGTCCGCGGTCCGCGGAACCACTTCCGGCTGGTCGATGCCCCCAGCTACCTGTTCGTCGCCGGTGGTATCGGAATCACCCCCATTGCCGCGATGATCCGTGAAGTACAGGAGCAGGGTAAGCCCTGGACCCTCGTCTACGGAGGCCGGACACTTTCCTCCATGGCCTTCCGGGATGAGCTAACCGCTCACGGCACCCGAACCACGCTGTGGCCCCAGGACCAGAAGGGCATCATCGATCTGCCCACCGCCCTGGGCTCCCCGGACAGCCACACGGCCGTCTACACCTGCGGTCCGGAACCGCTCCTGGCCGCCGTCGAGGCAATCTGTGCCGAGAAATGGCCCTCCGGGTCCCTGCACCTGGAACGGTTCACGGCAAAGAAGGTGGACACCACGCAAGATGTGGCGTTCGAAATCGAACTGGCAACGAGCGGCGTGCGGCTGACCGTCCCGGCGGATAAGTCCGTCCTGCGTGTTCTCGAAGAAGCCGGCACACGCATCCTTTCCTCCTGCGGCGAAGGGACCTGCGGCACCTGCGAAACCACGGTCATCGAGGGAACTATCGACCACCGCGACTCCGTCCTCACCCACGAAGAAAAAGCCGAGAACAGCTGCATGATGGTCTGCGTCTCCCGCGCCATGTGCCCCGTTCTGGTGCTGGACCTCTAACCTTCCTGCCGCCCAGTTACGGACGACGGCGGGACCGCCCGCCGTCGTCCGCTTCCGTTTGTTGCCGAAACCAGGCAGCTGTAGTCTGCACATCCGGTCCGGTCCGGTGACGCCACGGCTCCGAATCCTTAGTAGAGATCAACAGCGTTAGTAGAGATCAACAGAGGAAGGCGGGCATGAGCGTTCGGCGGGAGTCCGCGACGTGGGCGGCCACGCTGCTGCGGCACGTCATTGCAACCGAGCTGGGCCCGTGCACTGTGCGTGTCCAACAGGGCACCGGAAGTGGGTCTCCGGCGTCCGGCACAGCGGAGGTGTACCTTCACGGCGCCGCGGGATCCTGGACCACCTTCCGGCCGCTGCTTTCCGAGGCATCGCCCCGCGATCGTGTCCTGATTGATCTGCCGGGCTGGGGTGAATCCACGAAAGGTGCCCGGCTGGAACACTTCGGCATCGAGGCGATGGCACGCGCCGTCACCGAGGTCCTGAACGTGCTCGGTTACCCGCGGTGGAACCTCGTGGGCCACTCCATGGGAGGCTTCCTGGCTTTGCATATTGCGGCGGCGTGGCCGGAGCGCACCGCCAGCGTCGCCGCCATTTCGGCCACGACCTTCGGCGTGTCTGAGGCCGCCCGCGAGCCACTGCGCAGCCTGTCCCGGTTCCCGGCGTTTGTCGGCATGAGGCTGCTCATGCGCTCACTGGCCGCCCTCGGTCCGGCGGGGCCGGCACTGGCCCATGCCGTTGGAGCCACACCGCTGATGGGACCTCTGATGGCGCCGTTCTTCGCAGATCCCGCAGGCATATCCGCGGGGGTGATCCGCGGACTCGGCGATGACGCCCGTCCGGCCAGCTTCTCCGCGGCTGCCCGGGCAGTGGCGCACTACGATTTTGGCCAGTGGCGCGGCATCCGCTGCCCCGTGCTGGCGACCCGCGGGGACACTGATGTGTTCACGTCTCCCTCCGATCTGGACCGGCTGGCCGCCACAGTTCCGAACGTACAGTCCGTGACCATCCCGCGTTGCGGCCACTTCGCCAACGTCGAGCAGCCGGAGCACGTGCAGCAACTGCTTGAGGACCTGTGGTCACTGACAAGGAGTTGAATCACAAATTTGCGGCTTCTTGCTCCGCCAGTCTGATCATACGAAGTTCGTCCTCCACTGCGCGGGACGGCCAATAGTCCTTCGACAGCTCAGTTGCCCGGGTTAGATCTGCTGCCGGGAAGAGCTTGCCGAGCAGTCCGGCCGCCTGAAGCAGGGCGATCAGCACTATGGTCCTGGCCTCGGGTGCCTTGGAATCAGGCTTGGAATCAGGCGCCCGGGCACCAGGCACGTTGGCACCAGGTTTGGTGGAATCGGACGGCGCGGCATCAGGCGGCCCCGTATCAGCCGGCCCGGCATCAGTCGTCCCGGCTTCGGTCGCCGTGGCCTCAGGCGCCGTGGCATCAGGCGCCTCGAGATCGGACGGCGCACCGCTGAGTGCGGCCTGGATCTTTTCCAGGAGCGCCGCCTCCGGAGCATGGTCCTTCTCCGGGTACCGCACGGCCCGGAACCGGCCGAGATGCTTTTCACCGACATGTTCCACGATGCCCAGTGACGCCATCCCCTCGTAGACGCGCTGCACTCCGGCGCGGCTCTCCAGCATTCCCACCCATCCCTTGGGAGAGTGGGGCCGGGATTTGCCACGGATGAGTTCCAGCTCGCGCTGGAACTCCGATTCCGGGGCGGTGCCGGTAGCTTTGACGCGCTTCCCCTGCAGCTCGATCGCGCCGATCATGTCCAGCTCGGCCAATATTGCACCTGCCACAGTGGTCCTGAGTGCGAACACCGGCACTTCGCGCTTGCCGTTCATGTCGTTCGTTGCCAGAAGGAGGAAGGCCTGGGGAAGGTTCAGCTCCGCCGCCTTCGGTGTTTCAGCGTCCATACGAACATGGTGGCCCTGTTGGGCGCCCACCACAATGAGGAATTGCCGGAGGCAGGAGCGGACGACGGCAGGACGTCCCGCCGTCGTCCGCTTGCGTTGGGTGCCGCTCCCCTACAGCGCCGACCAGCCGCCGTCGGACGCGAGGCTAGCCTCAAGAGGCCCGCTTGAATGTCCCCAGCCCGGTCCTGTCGTAGAAGTCCAGGGTGACGTTGGGCGAGGAGCCGCTGCTTGCTCCTGCAAACAGTGCCCCGGCCAGGCCGTTGGCGTTCTCTCCGATGGATTCGAAGCTGAACGTGTCGCCGTCAAAGTGAGTCAGCGGGAAAGTCGTGGGACTGCCGGGCGGTCCCATTCTCATGGCCAGTTTCCCGCCCTCTTCCAAGACCACAAGCTGGCCGTAGTAGGAGTTGTCATAGGTGCCGGTGTAGGCACTGTTTGTCCTGGCAGGAGAGGGAGAAGGCGGAGTCTTGGTGTAGTCGACCTCAGGCTTCTCGGACTCGTCAATTTGTTTGAATGCGCCAGCGGTGAATGCCAGCCAATCGACCGTGGGCGATCGGTGCTGGGCTGCATCCAGAAAGCCAGCGGCGATTGCTTCAGGAATCCCCTGCGGGCGCCCGTTGGTCAGGGCCACAATGGCCAGTTGTTCACCGGGAAGCATGGAGACGGCGGTGGCTGCGCCAAGATTAAATGCCCCGGAGTGTCCCAGTTGGACACGGGCCTGGTCGTCGAAGGAGACGTTCCAGCCCAGCCCGTAGAAACGGGAGCGGGCAGCCGAAGCCGACGCCGGCCCGGAGACTGCATGGGGCACGTGGGTTGTTTGGAGGGCCGCCGGATCAATGACGGGTTTGCCCTCGTAACTGCCGTTTCCGAGCTGCAGCCGGAGCCATTGCGCCAGGTCCCGCACCGACGAACTCGCGCCGCCGGCCGGAGCCTCGGAATCGGCGTTGCGGCGGTATTTCGCCGCCCACTCCTTATTCCCGAGCGGCACATGAAGGGTGGCCTTGTCCGTGGCTCGCTCATAGTCCGAGTGACGGTAACTGCTGGCGGACATGCCCAGCTTCCGGAACAGGATCTCCTCGGCCAGATCTTCCCACGTCATTTTCATCGCATCGGCTGCTGCCTGGCCGGCTTCCGTGTAGCCGAAATTGCTGTAGTTGTAGCTGGCCCGGAACGTATCCAGGGGCTCCTGATGGAGGTGGCCGAGGATGTACGACCGATCGAATCCGAGGTCCTCCAGCAGATCACCCGAACCCGTTTTCAGCCCACTGCGGTGTGACATCAGATCGGCAAAGCTCGCATTCCGCGTGACGTAGTCATCCTTGAGCGCGAAGCTCTTGTTATGTTGAATGAGGGCGTCGGCCCAGTGGATGACCTGCCGCCCCACCAACCCTGCCACCACTGTGGACGCCAGGGGCTTGGACACAGAAGCCACCTGGAACACCGTGTCAGGACCGACCTCCTCGGGCTTTCCGACCTCCCGGACGCCAAAGCCCTTGGAGTACACCACCTCGTCCCGGTACACCACGGCTACGGCCATCCCGGGCAGCCCGGTGCTCTCCATGGCATCCCGGATCAATCCGTCGAGGTTGGCCAAGGCATTTGTGACTTTCGGCCGGTCCAGCAGCGGTTCGACCTGTCTCGGCGGGGCCGGGAGCAGTGACGCCGACGCCGATGACGCAGGCTGTGCGGATTCGCCGGTGCAGGAGGACAGGAAGGGGACAGCGGCAACACCGGCCACCCCAATCCCGGCCGCCTTCAGCAACGTACGTCGGTTCGGGGAAATAGAACCGGTGCTGTCCATGGACTCTCCCTTGAACCGTCAGGCGGTGAACGCTCCGGTCCGTGCCGGCCGTCCCGTTTCCCTCTATAGTGAACCGCGCCCTGCAGCCAGGCAATGGATGCTGGGGAAGTCGGGGGGGACGTTGCGTGCCACTCCCCTACAGGGCCGACCAGCCGCCGTCGGAGGCGAGGATGGCGCCGTTGATGTTGGTGCCGTCGTCGCTGAGCAGGAACGTGATGGACGCTGCGAGCTGCGCGGCGGTGGCGGGCGTGGGGACGGTGGCCTGCATCAGCGGGCCGAGGCGTTCGGCCGCGAGCTGGGATCCCCAGTTGGCCACGATGCCGGTGATGGTGGGGCCGGGTGCCACGGCGTTGAAGCGAAGTCCCTTGGGCCCGTACATCACTGCGGAGTTCTTGGTCAGGCCGACGACGGCGTGCTTGGACGCGGTGTAGGCGGCGCCGGCGGCGGACCCGCGCAGTCCGGCCTCGGAGGCGACGTTGACCACGGAACCGGTGCCGGCGTCGAGCATCAGCGGCACCACGGCGCGGGTGAGGCGCATGAGGGCGGTGACGTTGATCCGGAAGACGCGGTCCCAGAGGTCGTCGTCCACCTCGTGGATGGGGGCAAAGTTGTCCATGATGCCGGCGACGTTCGCCAGGGCATCGACCCGTCCGCTGGCGGCCGCGACGACGGCGGCCACGGTCTCCTCCGTGGAGATGTCGCCCGCGACGGGGACCAGGTCCAGGCCCGCGTTCTCAGTTACGAGGTCGTCCAGGCGCTCCTTGCTGATGTCGGCGGCGATGACGCGGCCGCCTTCCTTGGCGATGCGCAGGGCGGTGGCCTGGCCGATGCCGGAGGCGGCTCCGGTGACGATGACGGTCTTGCCGGCGAACCGGCCGGTGGTGGTGGCTTCCTGCCATGAAGCTTCGTTGCCCATGATGTCCTTCCAGACGTTGACGGAGATGATGCCAACCACCTTATGACACCTTGTGTCATTATGTAAGGGTGAATACTGATGGGATGCCTTCGGATGCTTTGAAGACCGCCGTTCCGCGCTCCACCGGGCGCCCGGTGACGATTGATCCCGACGCCGTGGCCGCCATTGCGCTGCGTCTGTTCGCCGAGCGCGGCTACGAGCAAACCTCCATGGAGGACATCGCCCGCGAGGCGGGAATCGGGCGCAAGAGCCTGTACCGCTACTTCTCCAGCAAGGCGGAGCTCATCTGGGGCGGCATGGAGCCGGTGGTCGAGGCTTCCGGCCGGGTACTGGATTCAGCCCGCGTTAGGGGCGCGTCCGACGGCGGTGTCCTGGCGGGGCTGCGCGAGGCGGCTATCGCCGGGGTGACGGTGATTCCGGACCTGGCGGTCACGCGCGGGCGGCTGCGGCTGATCGCCGTGCATCCCGAGCTGGCCAGCCGGAGCTACGAGTCACTGGCGCCGCAGCGCGAGCGCGCGCGAGCGTACTTTGTTTCGGCAGGTGTCGACGAGGATGTGGCGGGGTATCTGTGCGCCGCATTCATGGCCGCTACATTCGAGGCCTGGATGCGGTGGGCCGCGGGGACGGATCCGGATCCCGTGCCCTATCTGGTGGCGGCCGTCGGGGTGCTGCGCCTGCCGTAGCACCCCCGCTTAAACTCAAGCGGACGACGGCGGGACCTCCCGCCGTCGTCCGCTTCCGTCTAGTGCCTACTGGCTGAAGGGGACCTTTTCCCAGCTCAGGACACCTCCGACGTCGCTGCTGTTACCGGCCACGGTGAACCTGACGTAGTTGGTGGCGTTGGCCGATCCGTCCACGGTGATGCGCTGCAGGTCATCCGCGGCGGGCTGGCCGTAGACCTCCAGCCATGGTGAGCCTCCCGCCAGCGGCTGGTTCTCGGCAAAGACGTGGCTGTCGCCGTTGATGAGATAGACCGGGCGGTCAAAGCGGTTGGTCTCTTCAATGATGGCCGCAACGATCTCCCGGAACCCGGAGACTGTTTCCGGGTTGGCAGTGGCGGCGGCGAGAAGTGAGGGATCAAACATGTCGGCCTGCGTCATCAGCACCACAGCGCGGTCGTTGCGACGCTCGGCGTCAGTGAACGTGGCATGTATCTGGTCCAGGACGGCATCCGTCCGGTGCTCAACTTCGGCCAGCTGCTCGGGCGTGGGTGTGGTTTCGCCCAGGCCGCTCCATGGAAGCAGGGAGTTGTTGCTGCCTTGGACGTTCACCACCGAGAAGGCCACGCGGTTCTGGGTGAAGCGGACATTCTCCGGAAGCCCAAGCTTCTCCTGGGTCTTGACCGGCATGGTTGCGCCCAGGGTCTTGCCGGGCTTGTCAAAGAAGACTTCCCGCAGCTTGTCCAGCCGTTCCAGCGGGTTGTAGGCGCCGTTGTTGGTTCGGTGGCAGTCCACCCACTCGTTGTCGCCGGGGGTGAAGACCAGCGGGTGCTCGAAGGTGTCGAACTGCGAGCGGATGTAGGCGAAGTACTCGTCAGAGCAGACCGAGGAGCCGTTCTTGATATCGCCCACGTGGGTGACGAACTTCAGCGCGCTATCGGCGTTGATGTCCTGGATGCGGGACGGGAACTTGGCGATTTCGGCATCGCCGTAGGGGATATCGCCGAGGACCCCAAAGGTGAACGCCTGGCTGTCGGAGGTGTTGTTGGCTGCGATTGCGGGCTGGGACGCAAGGAGGCCGAGCGCCAGGACGGCCGCCGCCGTCGTCGTTTTCAAGGTCTTGGAAGGCATGGTGGTGTTCCCTTGTCTGCTGAGTGGGGGCGGCTTAGAGCGTGCGGGTAGCGAGGAACTGTTCCAGCGCCTCGAGATCGTCGGTATTGATGTGGTCCACGCCAGCGTCGAAGAGTTCGTTCCAGACAGCTTCGCGTGCGGCGCCGGGCTGGTCAGGGGTGGCCCAGAAGCGGACCCGGTAGCCCTTGGCGTGCGCGTCGGCCACGAATGCCTGGAGCTTGGTGCGTTCGGCCTCGGGCATGGGGCCCACACCCTGCCAGGTGAAGAGCTTGGTCCAGTTGTCGCTGACCAGCGGCATCAGCCCGGCAGGCATCCCGGAGGTGAGGTCGGCGGATCGTCCGTCGTAGAAGCCGAACCGCTTTTCCTGTGCCTGCATGGTGGCCAGGGGGCGGTTTCCGCTGATGACGGCGGTGACGGGCCCGGTTTTGGTGGTGCCGTTGCTGTAGCGGCTCATGATTTCCCGGTGCTCGGCCAGTTCCTGCTCGATGGCGGCGTAGGTGGCCTCCCCTTCACTCTTGATGTCGATCAGGAGCTGCAGGCTGCCGTCCCAGTGGGGGTACACGCTGTGGCCCTGGTTCCGCACCAGCTCGTCCAGCGGATCGAGGTAGAGGCTCTCGAGCGTTACTCCCGGCTTGGCGTCCTCGAGGTCGTGTGCCACCAGAAGTTCGCCGTCCACCAGCCACACGTCTGCCTCAACGCTGGTGAATCCGTGCTCCAGGGCATCGAACAGGGGACGGTCGTGCTCATAGTCGTTGTGCGCATGGGCTGCGGCCAGCGGCTGTCCGAGGACCACGGACGCCGGCGCTTTGGCGGGATTTGCGGCCGGCGGGGCGGCGATTCCGGTCAGGGAGGTGAGGGCTACAAGGGCTGTGACGGCGCTTTTCAGGAACACGGGGTTCTCCTTGGTACAGCAGGGTCGATTCATATCCCAGGCGATGGGGGCGCTGGGTGGCGGTGCGTGAAAAGACTTCCTGCTGCGGAAGAACGGGCATGGTCCCAGTGGTTTCGGGACGGTGAACAGGAGGCGTCGTTAGGGACGGCAGGTACGACGGCGGCGCCTCCCGCCGTCGTCTATTTTGCTCAGGCTACGCGGACGTCCAGCTCCACAGGAACGGGACGCCGAACCGCATCGTCAACAGGGCAATGTTTCAGCCCCCACATGACAATTTCCCGTACGGATTCTTCGTCCTGGGCGGATTCCGCTCTGACGGTGACTCGCATGCTGATGGGGCCGGCAGGGACTTCGTCTGCGACGCCCAGGATGCCTCGGTCATCGGATTCGCCGTCGACATCGACTTCCAAACCGGACAAATCCACCCCTTGTTCGGCCGCGCGCATCACGATCAGCGTGGCTGCACACGAAGCATACGCAGCACGGAAGAGCCACCCCGGCGAGGGCCCTGAAGCCGTTCCGCCGACCCCCGTCACCATGTCTGTGACGAGGGATGAACCATCGGGACCCGTTACGCGAACCCGGAGCCCGTCCTCCACGACGGCGGAAGCCACGGAGTCGCGGTATCGGGCCTCGTCAGGGTGGGCGGACAGATACGCCTTGGCTGACGTGATCGCCTCCGCCATTCGTGAGTTGCTCATCTGTGCTGTCCTCCGCACGTGGGTTTCAGTTGGCCGCTGTCTCTGCGCGCGTAGCATTCCGGCCGGTCGCGTGCGGCGCCAGGGTGCTCTAATGCTGGCCCCTCTGGGGCGGGCAGGCAAGGGAAGAAGCGCATCTCGGCCGTTTGCCCTATGGCGCCGCTCCTCAGAGCACCGGGCAAAGGTGCGGGCCACCTGAAGCAGTTGTACGACTCGGAAGCCATGCGCCCAACACGGTCAGCGCACGAATCCAGGTTGTTACCCGCCGTTTCCGGCCCGCACCGCAGCCTTTAGCTAGCCATTTCCCCTTCTATTTTCGTCGGCGAGATCGTCTACGCCTCCCGGGCGCAGGTGGATACCTGCCTTGTCGAAGCCTTCCTCAAGAACGTGGCTTACGTCATGTCAATAACCGGGTTGCGACAGGCGGCCACACGACGGCGGGACCTCACGATGTCGTCAGCTACCCGCCGTAAACAAGTCCAGCTGAAGGCCTGTCAGCTCAGGGCTTCGATGCAGTCGATCGCGGCGAAAGATCTGCCTGGGAAGATCCGAGGAATCCATGTAGCAGCGATGCTGTTCCCTGCAGATGATCTTGCGCCGCCTTAAAAGCTTCCTCATCGTCGCCCCGGAGTATGGCGTCCACGATTTCCTGGTGCTGCCGGTTGGAATGTTCCAGGTTGGGCTGGAGAAGAGGTATCCGGTCCAACAGGTCACTCACCTTTGAGCGGACATCCGCCACCGCAAGGGCAAGACTTGGCGATCCAACCACTTCTGCGATAGCCACATGGAACCTTGCGTCCTTCGGCCGGTACAGATTCGCAGGTGCACCGGCCACCTCGGCCAAGGTCCTCAGCAGGTGGCTGCGCTGGGCAGGGGATAACGTCGCCCTGGCAGCCAAGGACGCGGCTGCCGGTTCGAGTACGCTGCGAAAGATAAGAACGTCTTCTACCTCGGCCGGATCGAGTTCCGGGTAGGACCCCGCCCCTGCAGCTGGCCGGCTGCACACGTACGTTCCTCCATAGCGGCCGCGCTGAGCCTCGACGTATCCGGCCTTCTGCAGCTCGGCTAAAGCATCCCGCAGGGTAGCGCGCGATACGCCCAGCATCTCGGCAAGTTCCCGTTCAGCTGGCAGTTTGGTCCCTACGCCAAAAAGACCGAGTTTGATGTTCTGGAGCAAGCGTTCGATCGTTTCCTCGAAGGCGTTACCGTGCCGGACGGGGCGGAGAATCGGGGCGGGACTTCCGAGTAGTTCCTCTTCCATGCCTTTATCATAATCGGTCCAAAAACAGGCCTATGACAGGGGATCATTGGACCGAGAAAAACCGCCGCACCGGCCGGAAGCAAGGTTGAACCGAGAAAAAGTTCACCGACATCAAGGACCCCCTTGACCGTGCGCGTGATCTGTCACACACTGTAACGAGCTTATGGTCTTATTTCATACCAATACCCTTGGACGAAGGGAATTACAGTGCCATCCTCTGATTCAGCCCAGCTTACCGACGACAATCGATATCTCCAGCACCGGCAACTGAAACGCGGGGCCGCGGGGTGGATCCTGCTTGCCGGACTCGGAGTTGCTTATGTCATCTCCGGCGACTTCGCAGGGTGGAACCTCGGCCTCGCCCAAGGCGGCTGGGGCGGTCTCCTCCTCGCATTTGTTCTCATGGGCGTCATGTACACCTGCATGGCTTTCGGACTCGCCGAGCTATCCTCGGCGCTTCCTGCCACAGGCGCCGGATATGGCTTCGCCCGTCGCGCGCTGGGCCCCTTGGGCGGATTCGCCACCGGAATGGCCGTGCTCATTGAATACGCCGTTGCGCCAGCTGCGATAGCCATCTTCATTGGCGGCTACGTTGAAGCGCTGGGACTCTTTGGCCTGACCAACTCTTGGCCGGTGTATCTGGTGACCTACGCTGTTTTTGTGGGCATCCATCTCCGCGGAGTGGGAGAGGCTCTCAAGATGATCTTCGGCATCACCGCAGTCGCCGTCGTCGCCCTGGCCGCCGTAGTCGTGGGCCTGATCCCACATTTTAACGCCCAGAACCTCTTTGATATAGTCCCTGACGGCTCGCCCACCTCGAGCGCTTTTCTTCCGATGGGAATCAGCGGCGCCGTCGGTGCGCTCGTGTATGGCATCTGGTTCTTCCTTGCAGTCGAAGGGGTTCCCCTGGCCGCGGAGGAGACGGCCAATCCGAAGAAGGACATGCCGCGGGGCATCATGGTCGCTGTTGTGATCCTGGTCGTCTTCGGGGCCCTGATGCTCGTACTCGTTCCGGGCGCCGCAGGGTCAGCGGCAATGAGTGAATCCGATAACCCCCTCCCGGAAGCCCTGCGTCTGGCGTACGGTGGCAACACTTTCCTGGCAGACTTCGTCAACTATGCTGGCCTCGCCGGGCTCGTAGCCAGCTTCTTCTCCATCATTTATGCCTATTCCCGCCAGCTCTTCGCGCTGTCCCGGGCAGGGTATCTTCCCAAATGGCTGTCCCTGACAGGCAAACGCCGGACCCCTTATTGGGCACTGATCGTCCCTGGCTCAATCGGCTTTTTGCTGGCAGCAATAACCGGTGACGGCGCACTCCTGATCAACATCGCCGTCTTTGGTGCAACAGTCTCCTATGTGCTCCTGAACCTCTCGCACATTGTGCTGAGGAGGAAGGAACCGGACCTGCCCCGCGGTTACCGGACACCCGGAGGGGTCGTCACCACCTCAATCGCGCTGGTTCTTGCTGCGGTCGCGGTCGTCGCAACATTTGTGGTCGACGTATTCGCCGCATCCATAACAGCTGCAATCTTCGGCGTAGCGCTCCTCTACTACTGGTTCTACAGCCGGCACCGCATCGTTGCAGGCGCTCCCGAAGAGGAATTCGCGCAGTTGGCTGCAGCCGAGGCCGAACTCAAAAGCTGACACGCGTCCCGTCACGGTCCCAAACATCGCCCTCATAAATACGATCAAAGTTACGGAAATCAAATGACGAATCAAACATCCAGTACGTCCGCGCAAGGCCAACTCGGCGTCGATGAGCTGAGGGACCTGGTCGCTTCCGGTGACATCGACACCGTTGTCGTTGCCATCACCGATTCGATGGGACGCCTGCAGGGTAAACGCTGCGGGGCAAGGTCCTTCCTCGAAGACGTGCTGGGGCACGGGGCCGAAGGCTGCAACTACCTACTCAGCGTGGATGTGGAGATGAACACCATTGACGGGTACTCCATGTCCTCGTGGGCGAACGGCTATGGAGACATGGTGATGCGGCCCGACGTCTCCACCCTGCGCCGGGTGCCGTGGCTGGAAGGCACTGCCATGATCCAGTGCGACATCTTCTGGCTGGACGGCCGCCCCGTCTCCCAGTCCCCACGCCAGATCCTGCGCGCGCAGATCGAACGCCTGGAAGCCTTGGGATACCGCGCCCATATCGGCACCGAGCTCGAATTCATCATGTTTGACGACAGCTACGAAGAAGCATGGGACAAGAAATACGAGGGACTCACCCCCTCAACCCGCTACAACGTGGACTACTCCCTCCTGGCCACGGCAAGACTGGAACCGGTCATCCGAAGCATTCGAACGGGCATGGAAAAGGCGGGCCTGGTCGTTGAATCTTCCAAGGGCGAATGCAACCTGGGCCAGCAAGAAATCACGTTCCGATACGCAGAAGCGCTTACTGCGTGCGACAACCACGTTTTCTACAAAAACGGGGCCAAGGAAATCGCCGCACAACAGGGCAAGAGCATTACGTTCATGGCGAAGTACAACGAACGTGAAGGCAGTTCCTGCCATATCCACTTCAGCTTGACCGACCTGGACGGCAATCCGGTCCTGGCCGGGGATAGCGAGCATGGCTTCAGCCCTGTCATGGAGCACTTCATCGCAGGCCAACTCGCCGGGCTGAAGGAGCTGGCCTACTTCGTCGCCCCGAACATCAATTCCTACAAACGCTTCGTAGAAGGCAGCTTCGCTCCCACAGCCATCGCCTGGGGGCTGGACAACCGCAGTTGTGCACTGCGCATCGTCGGCCGCGGTCCCAGCCTTCGGGTGGAAAACCGCGTTGGAGGCGGGGACGTCAACCCTTATCTCGCAGCCGCCGCGCTTATCGCCGCCGCCATCCACGGTATCGAGAATGAGCTCCCCCTCGAACCGATCATGACCGGGAACGCCTACCAGTCCGACGCAGATCGTATACCCACCAACCTGCGGGACTCCCGTGCGCTGCTGACCAACAGCGAGATTGCACGCAAATCCTTCGGCGATGAAGTAGTGGACCACTATGTCTTCGCAGCAGATGTCGAGCTGAAAGCTTTTGACAGCGCCGTAACGGACTGGGAGCGCAAGCGTGTCTTTGAACGGCTCTGATAGCTACCGCCCACGGATCGGGCTGACAACCTACTTTCAGAAGGCTTCCTGGGGCGTTTGGACAGCGGATGCGGCAGTTCTGCCGGGAACCTACGTCCAGGCGGTCGTCGCTGCCGGCGGCACTCCTGTCCTGTTGCCGCCCGTCGGAACTGACCCATCGATCGTGGAGGTGCTGGACGGACTGATCATCTCCGGAGGCAGCGACGTGGGCCCGGAACAGTACGGGGCACAGCCCCACCGGCTCACCCGTGCCCAACCGGCCAGGGACGTGCACGATATCGCCCTGACCCAGGCAGCTTTGGACGCCGAAGTCCCCCTTTTCGCCATCTGCCGGGGAGCCCAGATCCTCAATGTCGCCATGGGCGGGTCGCTGATTCAGCACATCCCCGATGTGAACCCGGAGGCGGACTACCAACCGGCGCCGGGTGTATTCGGCAACGTGGAGTTCACGACGGCGCCCGGCAGCATCAGCCGGCATCTGCTGGGACCATCGGCCAGCGCACCCTGCTACCACCACCAGGCCATGGACCGGATCGCTGACGGTCTTTCCGTCACGGCGGCGGCGGCCGACGGCACGGTGGAAGCCCTCGAAACGACAACGGGCGGATGGGCACTAGGGGTCCAATTCCACCCGGAACAGAATCGCAACGATCTCCGGCTTTTCAATGGGTTCATTGAGGCTGCAACCAACTACCGCAAAAATCGAACGGAGAGCTCCGGCAATGTCCACCAGCACGTTTGACGTACTGAATCCGGCAACGGAAGAGGTAATCGAGACCATAACCCTTGCAACACTTGAGGACACTGACAGGGCAATCGAAAAAGCTGTCCAGGCATTCGAGACCTGGCGCCATGTTGCCCCTGCAGACCGGGCTCTCCTGCTGCGCAGGTTTGCTGCGGCAGTAGACGCCGACCTGGAAAATCTTGCCCAGCTGGAGGTACGCAACGCCGGGCACACCATCGGTAATGCCCGATGGGAAGCAGGGAATGTCCGCGATGTCCTGACGTACTACTCCGCAGCCCCCGAGCGGCACCTTGGCCAGCAGATTCCAGTAGCTGGAGGGGTCAACGTCACCTTCAACGAACCCCTCGGGGTCGTTGGAGTAATCGTCCCGTGGAACTTCCCCATGCCCATTGCCGCGTGGGGCTTCGCCCCCGCCCTTGCCGCTGGCAACACTGTCGTTCTGAAACCGGCGGAACTGACTCCCATGACTGCCATCCGGCTCGGACAGCTGGCAAGGGAGGCAGGCCTGCCCGAAGGAGTCCTGCAGATCATCCCGGGCAAGGGCTCAGTCGTCGGGGAACGATTCGTGACCCATCCTGCAGTGCGGAAGGTTGTCTTCACCGGTTCAACCGGCGTCGGTAAGCGGATCATGGCCGGCTGCGCTGAGCAGGTCAAGCCCGTGACCCTGGAACTGGGCGGCAAGAGCGCCAACATCATCTTCGCGGATTCGGACCTCGAAGCCGCTGCTGCAGCAGCACCCGGAGGCGCTTTTGACAACGCCGGGCAGGACTGCTGCTCCCGCTCCAGAATCCTGGTCCAGGACAGCGTCTATGAAAAATTCCTCGAGCTCCTGGAACCCGTAGTGAAAGCCCTGCGGGTCGGCGACCCCGGCGACGAGGCTTCGTTCATGGGGCCGCTGATTTCCGCAGCCCAACACCGCACAGTCTCCGGCTTCGTCCCGGACGGCTCATCTGTGGCTTTCCAGGGATCCGCGCCGGATGGCAAGGGGTTTTGGTTCCCCCCCACCGTTCTTACGCCCTCCCGCGAGGACAGGGTAATGCATGAGGAGATTTTCGGCCCCGTCGTGGCAGTCGTTCCCTTCAAGGACGAAGCCGACGCACTCCGCCTGGCGAATGACTCGATCTACGGCCTGTCAGGATCCATCTGGACACGGGACATCGGTCAGGCGCTGAGGATGGCCCGAGGACTCGAGTCGGGAAACCTTTCAGTCAACTCCCACTCCTCGGTGCGCTACTCCACACCCTTTGGCGGATTCAAGCAGTCAGGACTCGGACGGGAACTCGGCCCGGACGCCCTGAACGCGTTCACCGAAACAAAAAACGTCTTCATCTCCACCAACCCATAAACGTCCTCACCACAAAAGGAAGAAAAAATGATTGAAGTAATTTCCAACCGCCTCAAGGGACGCAGCGCTGTCATCACCGGCGGCGCCAGCGGGATCGGGCTCGCCACAGCTCGCCGCTTCGCCGCAGAAGGGGCTCATGTAGTCATCGCAGATCTGGACGCAACCGCTGGGCAGCGGGCTGCCGACGAGGTCGGCGGCCTCTATGTGAAGGTGGATGTCACCAGCGAAGAGGAAGTGAAGAACCTCTACGCCGTGACCCACGAAACCTATGGAAGCGTTGACATCACCTTTAACAACGCGGGAATCTCGCCGGCAGACGATGCCTCAATCATCGATACAGGAATCGATGCGTGGCGCAGGGTCCAGGAAGTGAACCTGACCTCCGTTTTCTACTGCTGCAAATACGCCCTCCCTTACATGCAGGCGCAAGGGAAGGGCTCAATCATCAATACTGCGTCGTTCGTTGCGGTCATGGGTGCTGCCACTTCTCAGATCTCCTACAGCGCATCCAAGGGCGGAGTGCTGGCCATGAGCCGGGAACTCGGCGTCGAATTCGCCCGACAGGGAATCCGGGTCAACGCACTCTGCCCAGGACCCGTCAACACGCCCCTGCTGAAGGAACTCTTCGCCAAGGATCCCGAGAAGGCAGCCCGCCGCCTTGTTCACGTTCCCTTGGGCCGATTCGCTGAACCAGAAGAGCTGGCAGCAGCAGTCGCCTTCCTGGCCAGCGATGACTCATCCTTCATCACCGCCTCGACCTTCCTGGTCGATGGCGGCATCGCAGGCGCTTACGTAACACCTGAGTGACAATTGGGTCTTTGGATGACAGCGCTCTGGCGCGGCGTGACCATTGAGGACTAGCCGGTTACGGTTCCAGGACGGTCGAGCAGACCGCTGCACTGCAGTAACTTGAACGGACGACGGCGGGACTTCCCGCCGTCGTCCGCTTGCGTTTAGTGCCGCTCCCCTACTGCTCAGGCGCTGGGCTTTGTCCTCCACCGCACGGGCTGGCCAGAAGTTCTTGGCCAGCTCATCTGCCCGGACTCTGTCTGCGTCCGGGAAGAGCTGGCCGAACAGTCCGGCCGCGTGAAGCAGGGCAATCAGCGCTAGGGTCCTGGCATCGTGTGTCTTGGCATGAGGCTTGGCCGGAGCGGGCGTCCCGGGAGCGCGCGCCGTGGAATCAGGCGCCTCGGGATCGGACGGCGTGGAAATGTTCCACCATGCCCAGTGACCCCATCCCCTCGTAGACACGCTGGACTTCGGCGCGACCCTCCAGCATGGAGACCCACCCCTTGGGAGTGTGGGGCCCGGATTTGCCACGGATGAGTTCGAGCTCGTGCTGGAAATCCGTTTGCCGCTTTTCCTCCGGAAGGGACCGTTCAGCGGGCTTATCCCTGCGTTACGGCGCCCCGAGGTAAACGCTGACGGTGGTCCCGCCGCTGGGGCTGGGAGAGATCTCCAGCCGTCCCCCGTGGGCGGCAGCGATCCTGGCACACGTGGCCAGGCCCAGCCCCGTGCCGGAAGGGTCGCCTTCCCGGTGCAGGCGGACCAGCGGTTCAATCACCCGGCGCCGGTCCCCCGCACCGATTCCCTTGCCGTTGTCCTCCACCCGCACCACGACGCCGGCTCCGGCTTCCTGCCCGGTGACGCTGATAACCGGGGGAACTTCCGGACGGCGGTACGCCACCGCGTTCTGGATCAGGTTCTGCAGTGCCACCCTCATCTGGCTTTCGTCAGCGTCGAAATCAAAGTCCTCGCACTGCACCACCGCACCGGCTTCCCGCAGGCCCAGGCTCAGGTCATCGGCGACTTCCTTCACCAGGCTTGCCAGCGACAGCCGGGACCTGGACAGCGAACCGCCGATGGACGCGAACTCAAGCAGCTCCTCCACCATGGACAGCATCCTCCGCGCACTGCTGCCCACGATTTCCAGGTACTCTGCGCCCTCCCCTGTCTGGCCCGATTCTGCGTCCGTGGCACCCAGCTCGACGTAGCCCAGGATGGAGGTCAGCGGATTGCGGAGGTCATGGCTGACCCGGCCGGTGAATTCAGCGAGCCGTTCATTGCTGCCCTTGGCTTCATCCAGGGCGTCGGCCAGGGCACCATGGAGTGCGGTGACCCGCCGGGCAGCCAGCAGGCGGGTGTGCAGGACGAAGGGGTCCAACGGCTTGCTCACGTAGTCGTCCGCCCCGGCCCGCATGCCTTCCAGCACGTCCTCTTGGGCGCCATGCGAGGTCAGCAGTACAACGTACGTATAGGAGCTTGTTTCGGCGGCCCGGATCGCCCGGCACAGGGCAAACCCGTCGAGCCCGGGCATCATCAGGTCGCTGACCACCACCTGGGGACGCCGCTCCAGGTAAAGCTGCCACGCCGTGTCGCCGTCCGCGGCCACAATGCATTTATGCCCGGATTTCTCGACGGCGGCTTTCGCCACGAGCAGGGACCCTTCGTCGTCGTCGACAACCAGCACCGTCATGGCGGCCCCGGAGTTGCCCGGCAGTCCGGAAATCTTCGCGGCGTCCACGTCGGGGCGGTCCAGCCCGCCCGGCGCACTCCACTTCGAATCAACTGTCACGAGGCCCCCAGGCCATTTGTCGTCACGAAGCCAGCCCACAGTCGGTCCGCTTGACCTATCGTCCCACGGACCACGCTGGCTGGGATCGAACGACCAGCCGCCATCGGACGCAAGGATGGCGCGCCAATTCCAGGGCGCCCGCACCGATCAGCGGGCATAAGCTGATATCAGCACGTCTCTTCCAGCGCCGGGAGGTCATCATGGACACTGAAACCGCCGATGTGATCGGCCATGATGTCACCACCATCGTCTGCGTGTGCGGCAACACCGTCAGCAAGGACGGGTTGATTCAGGCCAACTCGGATGGCGTCCCCGTCCACAACGGAGAGAACACCCCGGTCCCTGCGGAGCTGGCGGAATGGCCTGCGGATGAGGACCTCTACACCCTGTGTCCCTCATGCGGCCGGGTGTACCGTGACTCGGTCATCGAGGAGACGGGGACCGCGCCCGTTGCTTTCCGGGTGGACGTCGCCGCCGGCCCCATGGCCGAGGCCATCCGGGTCCACTGGAACCTCAGCACCTAGGCCCAATGCCGTTCACTTAGCAGGGGTGTGTTAATCTTTCGGCATGGCGCGTAGTGGATGGGTGACCCCGGTGGGTCCGGAGCGGTTGAGCGATCATGTCTCTTTGGGTG